>JAHEZR010000103.1 GCA_023251005.1 Ignavibacteriota bacterium
GGCGTGATATCCAATCTCTTGACTCAATTTTTGACTTCCTGGAAAGTTGCGTCTCCTTTCACAACCTGAACGAATCGCTTGCGTTTACACTCGAGTTTGCAGTCGAGGAAATCTTCACCAACATGGTGAAGTACAATTCTCAGAGCCCGAGCGACATTTCAATTGCGCTCAACGTCGACGCTGAGAATCTGATCGTACAATTGGTTGACTTCGAGGCTGTACCGTTTGACATAACGAAAAAAGAAGACGTGGACGTGAACCTTCCCCTCGAGCAGCGTAAGCCCGGTGGTTTGGGCATTCATTTGGTAAAGAGCATGGTCGATAAAGTCGATTACGAACACGTTGAGAACAGGAGTACAATTACACTCACCATGAGATTGGGTAAGTGAGATGTTCAACATAGAGATTACACCGAACAATGAGATCGTTCTCTCCGGGCGATTGGATGCGTCGCAAACGGAGAAGGCGAAAGAAGTCCTGGACAAGGTTATCGATTCGGCCGTCGTGAGTTTCAAGGATCTGGACTACATCTCGAGCGCCGGTCTGGGTGTTCTCTTTGCAGCTCAGAAGAGGCTCCGCAGTTCCGGGAAGGGCCTCAAGCTGACCCAAATGAATAGCCACATTCGGGATGTGTTTCGTTATGCACGGTTTGAGTTGGTATTCGAAATCGAATAGATAGTTTGATTCTCTCTCTCTACAAGCGAAGAAATCTCAAATACTGCCATCCTGAAGAAACTCACCAACTTTTCGAGTTTGGATTTGTACTTATGGTAGACAAAGAGGACGGGGCGCTGGTTCAGCAATGCGTGGGAGGCGACAAGAGAGCCTTCGAAACTTTGGTCGAGAAGTACCAGAAGCCGATGTTCAACGTGGCATTGCGGATGACCAGGAACTACTCAGATGCGGAGGATATCGCACAGGCCACATTCCTCAAAGCATATGAAAACCTTAGATCCTTCGATCCCCGGTACAAGTTCTTTAGTTGGTTGTATCGTATTGCGATGAACGAGTCATTGAATTTTGTCAACCAGCGGAAGCAAGTTGAAGAGCTTAGTGAGGATATCAGTTCAGATGAAAAGTCTGCCGAAGAGAGCTATGATGAGGACCAAACGAGTAGAAGCGTACAGGATGCGTTGATGCAGTTGAAAGCAGACCACCGGGCCGTTGTTGTGTTGAAGCACCTGCAATGCCTGTCCTACGAGGAGATTAGCAAGATACTTGACATACCAGAAAAGAAAGTCAAATCCAGATTGTTTACGGCACGTCTGATGCTCAAAGACGTATTTATCGCAAAGGGGCTGGAAAGAAAATGACTGACGATGTGATTGTTGATTTGATCAATAAAGAGATAGATGGAGATATTCTCCCCATCGAGACTCAGAGGTTGAGAGAACGGCTCGCGAGCGATCCGTTGGCGCAAGAACTCCACGACGAGCTCCATGCTGCCACGAGAATCCTCGCCACTCTCAAGGAAGTTGATCCCCCCCCGACGCTCAAACCAAGTGTTTTCCGAGCAATCCAAGCGATGGCTGAAAAGGAATCAAGGAAAACATCGAAAGAACAGGCCTTTGCATCACTCTGGGAAACAGTTCGTCAACACCTCACCCCAAATTACGCGTATGCTTTCACGGGTGGTTTGGCAACCGGAGCGATCGTTCTCGCCCTCATTTTTAACGCTTTCAACATGCCTCCATTCGATGAATCTCATGCATCGGGGACGATGGCATTGACAGCGGAAAGTGTAACTGTCAATTTGGACAAAGTCCACGGGACTATTGTGGCTGATCACTCAAATGGTACCAAATCGTTGAATCTGAATCTTTCATCTCAAGAGGACATCTTAATTCGTGTTGCTTTCGACCCCAGAGCCATCCATATCGACAATATAAAGCCGTTCGAAAAGTCATCAACCAAACTGACTATCCGGGATGGCGAGATCGAGGTCCAAGGAAATGGCTCAATAGAATGCAGAATAGCATTTGAGAGTGCCTCGGAACCTACGCCTCCGGTACATGTGAGCCTGATGTCATCCGGCAAATCAATCTATGAGAAGAACATTAATATCGATCATGGCGGCCGGTAATAGAACTTCAATCGCCTGGTAGTAGAGAATTCACCAACTTTTCCACATCTCAATTGTACTTAGTTCATAGAGATTAGTCATACATCACCCACCAAAATCCTAGGAGGTTCCATGGATGCCAAACAGATGTTCTCAACCAAGCGATCAAAGCTCGCGATACTCATTGGCGGCGCGCTTATAGCACTAGTTGTGCTGGGCTATTTTGCTTTGTTCTACCCACCGGTGTCAAGCAACGACACGACGGGCACGATTGGTAAGGCGCAGAAGTATCGAGGTGAACAGATCACCCAGAAAGACGTGATCCTCAAGAACGCTAAATACCAGAAGTTGCTTCAAGATCCTCGCTTCCAGAAGCTGATCAAAGATCAAAGGTTCAGAGACCTAGCGAAGAATCCTGACTTCCAGAAAGTCATGAAGGATCCAGCATTTTACAAGCTGGTAAGGGACCCTCGATTCCACGAGATCTTAAAGAATGCTTCAACTGCTCAGCCTGGAGTGAAGGAAAAAGAGATTCAGAAATTGGCTAGCGACGTTGGGGTCACAGAGTTGACCGAGTTGACTGAGCTAACGGAGATTACTGAATTCACGGAGTTGACCGAGATGACGGAGTTCACCGAGCTCACGGAGATCACTGAGTTTACTGAACTGACGGAGATTACAGAGCTGACTGAATTAACCGAGTTGACCGAGTTGACCGAGATTACCGAGTAAGTGCGTCGAGGTTTAGGTTCAAAGCCCCGATCGCGTACATAGAAAGGATCGAGGGGAAAGGCAGAGGAGGTGCTGTATACACGTACAGCATCTCCTTTTTTTGTCAATAGATGCTTCTGCCATCTGGCGACTGATAGCTTATTGCAATTTGTTCTTCAGTTCTGCATATTGAGGGCAGCCTCCTAAGCCGAACAACCTTCGTCGTTAGAACACCGTGATATCGAGAGCCAAAACGCCGTTGCTCGCTGTGTCAGCGCTTTGCCTCATTGCCTCCCAGTCTCATGCGCAGCTCTACACGCTCCAGTCCAAGGACTTACGCCTACTTTATTACTCCAAGGGACATGAATACATCGTCCCGCACCTCGCACGTTGCTTTCATAATGCTCTAATTTACCACGAGAAGTTGTTTGATTTCAGACCCACCGAGGAAGTGACCGTCCTACTGGAAGATTTCGGGGACTATGGCAATGGCGGCGCAAGCCCGATTCCGAAGAATCTAATCAAGGTGGGAATCGCACCCTTCAGCTACGTGTATGATACCTTCCCTGCCACGGAGAGAATGAACGCCCTGATGAACCACGAGTTGGTTCACATCGTGGCACTTGATGGAGCTTCTTCGGGTGACAGAATATGGCAGAAAATGTTCCTCGGGAAAGTCGTTCCATCCAATGAGAATCCTGTCTCAATGTTCTATAGTTACCTCACGACCCCCCGCAGATACTCACCGCGCTGGTACCATGAGGGCATCGCAGTATTCTTGGAAACCTGGATGGCCGGGGGACTTGGACGTGCCATGGGCTCTTATGACGAGATGGTATTCAGAACGATGGTCCTCGATAGCAGCTATATTTACGACCAGATGGGACTGGAGTCAGAAGGAACGACGATCGATTTCATGGTCAAGGCCAATTCCTACCTTTACGGCACGCGGTTCATGAATTATCTAGCATATCACCATGGACCTGACAAGCTGATCCAATGGGTTGCTCGGCGCGATGGAAGCGAACGATATTATAGCTCGCAATTCGAGAATGTTTACGGCGTCTCTCTTGACGATGAGTGGTCACGCTGGATCGAGTGGGAACATGGCTTCCAACGAGAAAACCTTGACTCGCTTCGCCTCCACCCAATCACTGCATATCGTCCAATTTCGAAAGAGCCGCTCGGATCGGTGTCACACGCATTTTACGATCCCGCCTTGGGAAAAATTCTCGCGGCAATAAACTATCCCGGACAAGTTGCCCACATCGCTTCAATTGATTTCCGTACAGGATCAATTGAGAAGATTTGCGATGTCAAAGGAGCCGCACTCTATTACGTGGCCTCGATCGCTTACGATGAGTCGGGCAAACGCCTGTTCTTTACTACGGATAACAAGAAGTGGCGAGACCTGAATGTCGTGGACGTCCGGACCGGCGACGCGCGAATGCTCATCCAAGATTTTCGGACGGGCGATCTCGCCTTCAACCGGACTGACAAATCCATCTGGGGAATCCGCCATTTTAATGGCATCTCGACGATCGTCAGAATTCCGGAACCCTACAAAGAGTGGAATCTGGTTTATTCCTTCCCCTACGGCAAAGATCTTTTTGACATTGATCTCTCTCCTGACGGCTCGACTCTCATTGGGGCGCTTGCGGAGATCGACGGTACGCAGAGGCTGATCAAAATGGAAACAGCGAAACTCTTGAGCAGCGACCTGTCCTACGATGTTTTATACGACTTTGAGGGGAACTCACCCGCAAACTTCACTTTCACAAAAGATGGCAAGTATTTGTTTGGTTCTTCTTACTACAGTGGAGTCTCAAATATCGTCCGCTATGATTTCGAACAGAAAAAGATGGAGTGGATCAGCAACAGTGAGACGGGGTTGTTCAGGCCCATCCCCTCTTTCGGTGATTCATTGATTGCCTTCCGTTACACAGCGAAGGGATTCGTCCCAGTGATGATTCCGAACAAAGTGG
>JAHEZR010000104.1 GCA_023251005.1 Ignavibacteriota bacterium
TGCGGCTCGCATTATTGAAATCTGCAAGGGGCATGGAGTGAGTGACATGAAAATCGCAAAGGACGAGCAGGAGGGACTGAAACTTAAGACCGCCCGCCGCGTCGCTTTCACTGCGCTTGCGAGAGTTCGACCTACAACGATCCTGGAAGATGTCACCGTTCCCCGAAGTGAAGTAGCCGCGATGCTCGAGAGAATCCAGGAGATTGCTCGGAAGCGAGAAGTCACCTTCGGCAATTTCGGTCATGCAGGAGACGGGAATCTTCATCCAACCTGCCTCACCGATGAACGAAACGAAGAAGAAATCAAGCGAGCACAGGCTGCATTTGAGGAAATGTTCAACGCTGCTGTTCGGTTTGGTGGAACCATTACAGGTGAGCACGGCGTTGGTCTCGCAAAGAAACGCTTTTTACCTGGTGCAGTCGGGATCCCTGCCGTGGAGATGATGAAGCGAATCAAAGAGTCCATTGATCCGAACAACGTTCTCAACCCGGGGAAAATTTTTTCTCTCAAACCACGTTGCGAAGGACCTCTTCCAAAAAGTCAAGAACAAATCAAGAAGTTTATCGATCAGGGAGCGTGGGTGTAAGGTTTTGAGCGCATGAGATGATCCCACTTCGCGATACTGTCCCGTCTCGCTCTTTTCCAATTGTCAGCGTAACCCTAATCATAGTCAACACGATTGATTTCCTTTATGAGATGACATTAGGTCGCGATCTGAATCTCTTCATCGGTCGGTACGCCCTGGTTCCAGCAAGACTCGCCTCGATGTTCGAAGAAGGGGCTTCGCCTGTTCGTACGGTAGCTCCTGTTTTTACGTCGATGTTTCTGCATGCGGGCTGGATACACCTCATCGGGAACATGCTATATCTCTGGATATTCGGGGACAACGTCGAAGACAAAATGGGCCGTGCACGGTTCTTGCTTTTTTATCTGCTTTGTGGTGCTGGGGCGGCTGTACTTCAAATCTACTCGTCACCCGGTTCAGAAATCCCTACGGTCGGGGCGAGTGGCGCAATCGCAGGAGTCCTCGGTGCGTACTTTCTGCTGTTCCCGCGTTCACGTGTGTTGACCCTCTTTCCAATATTTTTTTTCATCCAGTTCATCGAAGTTCCGGCATATTTCTTGCTTGGCTTTTGGTTTCTCATGCAGTTCTTCAGCGGCGCTCTTTCAATCGGCAATGAACCCTCTGGCGGAGGAGTGGCCTGGTGGGCACACATTGGCGGATTCGTAACGGGAATGGCCCTGGTGTTTCCATTTCGGAAGTATCGATGAACGATTTTGATGCAGATACATCTGTCGAGCCTGCGTTCCACGGAGTAGATGTGCCGAGCTATGATTTTCTCTCGAACTGCATCCACTGTGGGTTGTGTTTTCCACACTGTCCTACATATGCTTTGACGTTCAGAGAAAAATCGTCTCCTCGCGGCCGTATCCGCTTGATGAAATCCGTTGCCGAGGGAGAATTGGGAATCACCCAAGGCTTTATTGACGAAATGTACTTTTGCTTAGATTGCCAGGCGTGTGAAACGGCTTGTCCAGCCGGCGTGAAGTACGGTGCGCTCGTTGAAGCCTCGCGTGCACAGATTGAACAGCAAAGGTTATTGAGCTGGCGTGAGCGATTCTGGAGAGGACTGATACTCAATTGGTTGTTTCTTGCTCCTGCGCGATTGAAATTCGTCGCAAGGGTTCTCCGCCTATACCAGAAGTCAAGGATCGACCATTTGCTCCGCGGTTCGAGACTGTTGGAGTTCATCGCGCCGAAAATGGCAAAGGTGCAGGCTGTCTCTCCAAAGATTTCGGAGAAGTTTTCGGATGAATTTCTGCCGGAAGTTCTTTCACCAACGAAGCGGAAATACCGCGTGGGCTTCACCACAGGATGTTTGATGAATGTGATGTACTCCGACATCAACGATGATACTGTCAAAGTGCTCTTGCAGAATCGCTGTGAAGTGGTCGTTCCCCGTGGGCAGCCATGCTGCGGTTCACTTCATGCTCACAATGGTTTAAGAGAAACTGCACGCGCTCTCGCGAGACGAATGGTGGAAAGTTTCGAATCCTATCGACTCGATGCGATTGTGATGAACTCCGCCGGCTGCGGTGCTTTCATGAAAGAGTATGGCCACTTGCTTGCTGAGGACGAAGATTACGCACTACGGGCCGCGAGAATCGCTGACAAAGTAAAGGATCTTTCTGAATTCCTTGTATCGATTGATTTTGTTCCGCCCCGCCGCCAAGTGCAGAAGCGGGTAACTTATCACGAGGCGTGTCACCTGGTGCACACACAAAAAATTAGTCAGCAGCCAAAGCAGATTTTAGAGTCGATTCCCGGAGTAGAACTTGTAGAATTAAACGAAGCGACTTGGTGTTGCGGAAGCGCAGGGATTTACAACATTGTGCGGTACGAAGAGTCAATGAAACTCTTGCAGCGGAAGATCGAGAATTTGAAGAACACAGGCGCAGATGCAGTCATTATGGGCAATCCCGGCTGTCTTGCACAGATCAATTACGGAGTAAAGAGAGAGAATTTGAACATGGAAGTTCTCCACCTTGCTTCGATATTGAGGCAGGCATATGACGCTTGATATAACTCTGCTAATCGTACAACAAGTTCTGTGTCCTGAGTGAGAGCCTATCTTTCGGGTGGGATGGAGCACGCTAGGAATCTTGGAGCGGGATGGCGGGCGCGTCTCCAGCGGTGGATTGAGGATGAGCTGGGACATAAAGTTTTCAATCCCGCTGTCATCAGCGAGAGGTACTTGCGCAAGCATTACCCCGGCATCAGTCAGAAGAAACTCAAACGAGCTGATCCTGAGAGGTATAAGCGACTCGTCAGCACACTCCTGATGCTCGATTGTCGCGAAATCGCTAATCGCACTGACTACGTTATCTGTCTGTGGGACGAAAGTGCGCAAAAAGGCGCTGGCACCAAAGGCGAACTCACGTTGGCAAAATATTTTGACAAGCCTGTATACCTCGTAACGTCGATGAAGCCGCCCGACATTCCCGGGTGGATTCTCGCGTGCACGACTGACTTCTTCTCGGACTTTGAAGGGCTGAAAACGTTTCTCCGGATTCGGTATGGGAAGAATTAGATGACTGATTGTTTCTGAGAACTGAAAATGATGCAGCCGGTTGCGCTCATACACTATGGTGAGATTGGTTTGAAAGGGAAGAACATCGAGTTCTTTAAGAATCGCCTTCGGGAGAATGTTTGCAAAGCTCTAAGGACGGTGGTTTCCCCAGGTGCAGTTAAACTCGGCCGGAGCAGGTTAACAGTCGAACTCGCAGGCAATCATTGGAGCGAAAGTGAAATCTCTGACAAGTGGGGGAGATTGGAAGAACTGCGTCAAAAAGTAGCCAGTTCGCTTAAAAACGTTTTCGGCATTCAGTACTTTGGAATTGGAGTAAAGTGTCCTCTCTCTCTAGAATCAGTTGAACACGCCGCAACCGCTTTTTTGAAAACTGAGAGCTTTAAGTCCTTTAAGGTCGATACAAAGAGGACCAACAAAGCGTATCAACTGACATCACCTGAGATTAATGCTCAGATCGGTGCCTCTCTTCAAAAAGGTTTTCAAGCGGAAGTAAAGCTGAAGAATCCAGATGTCACTCTTTATGTCGAGATCGGTGACGTCGAGTCTTATGTTTTCACGAAG
Organism: Ignavibacteriota bacterium; assembly: GCA_023251005.1. The sequence goes on from JAHEZR010000104.1 coordinate 3,654, forward strand.
AAAATTCCTGGGGCCGGAGGTTTGCCTGTCGGATCGAGTGGAAAGGTGGTCGCGCTTCTTTCGGCCGGATTCGATTCGCCAGTGGCCTCATACCAAATGATGAAGCGAGGAGCCGTGGTAATCTTCGTTCATTTTCACAGTTATCCGTTTATCTCGAAGGATTCCATTGACCAGGCTCGCAGCTTGGCGAAGACCTTAACAGAATTCCAGTACCACTCGCAGCTTTATCTCGTTCCGTTCGCAGAGACGCAACAGGTCATCGTTGCGAATACCCCAGCGCCTCTCCGCGTCATTCTCTACCGACGAATGATGGTGAGGATTGCCGAAACGATTGCTGAGAAAGAGCATGCCGAAGGTCTTGTGACGGGAGAGAGCCTCGGGCAAGTGGCATCACAGACACTTCGAAACATGCGTGTCATCGACGAGGTTGCTCGGATTCCTATCTTGAGGCCATTAATCAGTTTCGATAAGAATGAGATTATCGACTTGGCGAAAAAGATCGGAACCTTCGAGATCTCGAGCGCACCTTATGACGATTGTTGCTCGTTTCTGCTGCCTCGCAGCCCGAGCACATGGGCGAAGCCTGAGGAAATTGCCGAGGCGGAGAAATCTCTTGACGTACAAAAACTCGTCTCCGGGGCAATCGCGACCACTGAGACTGAGGAGATCTCATGCTCGTGAGCAATTCCCCGACTCTGGACAACGCGTTTCGAGCTTGTGGAGAAATCGCCTTTCGTCATTATGAGAATTTCCCAGTTGCGAGTATCTTCATTCCGAAGGAAAAACGGAAGTACGTCGCCGCGATATACGCCTTTGCTCGAACCGCCGATGACATCGCTGATGAAGATGACATCGAAAAACGGACGAGGTTAGAGAGGCTGGCGGGATTGCGTACCAAACTGCAGGATTGCAAGAAAGGTTTTGCTCGAGATGACTTATTCATCGCCCTCGGAGAGACCATCAATCGCTTTGATCTCCCCATGGTGTATTTTGATAATCTCTTGACAGCATTTAGAATGGATGTGGAAAAAAAGCGATATGGGAGTTGGAGGGAGCTGGTTGCGTACTGTTCCTACTCTGCCAACCCGATTGGCCGTTTGATC
>JAHEZR010000105.1 GCA_023251005.1 Ignavibacteriota bacterium
AGCTCTTGAGTTTCTCCGGCGGAAGCATGTCGTCGAGAGCATCGTAGAGCGGACGAAGGTACGGATCCACTTTCTCTCTCAGATCACCCGGGAGAAATCCCAAACTCTCCCCCGCTTCAACAGCCGGTCGTGCGAGAACGATCTTCGTTACCTCCCTGCTCTTGAGGCTCGCAATCGCCATCGCAACAGCAAGATAAGTCTTCCCTGTTCCCGCCGGACCAATCGCAAAGACAATATCATTCTTCCTGACCTGCCGAATGTATTCTCGCTGGCCTGCAGAACGTGCGCGAATGACATCGTTCTTCGTGAAGAGGACGATAGAGTCGAGCTCCTCTGCCTCGAGTGTTGAAGGAAGACCCTTTGGCGCTCGGCCACCGCTAACGGTGACGAGGTCAACCACCGTATCGACATCGCTTGGAGTGAGATTGCCGTTCTTGTTGAGAATAAAGATTAACTCCTTGAATACTCGTTCGAGCTGATTCACTTCCCCCGTTTCGCCGCGGAGGAGAAGAGTATCCCCCCGAACGACGATATCCGCATCAAACCGATCCTCGATCATCTGTAGATTCGCATCTTTCAACCCCAGAAGCATGAGTGTGTCCACACCTTCGAGCTTAATCTTCTTTTCAGTCAACCCGGCTACCTCCGCCCCTTGTTGTGATCGAAACAAAAACACAAAGCCCTTGTGTCTCCTCCGCCTATGGGGATCGAACGCAAGGGCCTATAATTCATGAACAAGAGTCGATCTGCGAGGAAGTCAATTCCTCCGAAAAGTTTATCCTGCTTTCTTCTTGTAGTACTTGTTTGCTGCTGTCTTCTCCACCGACGTCATGGGAGCAACAGGAGGAATCTTTAGTTTCCATCCGGGATGAATGATGTCTGGGTCACGAATCTTGTCTCGATTGCCCTGCCAGATCCTTGGCCACATGAACGCATTGTCATAAATGTCTTTCTTCTTTGCAATATTCCAGAGGCAATCCCGATCCTTCGACCATGTGCCCACTGTATACCATTTCTCCATCGTGGCAGCGATGGAGGCCAGCGTGCTCTTCAGACCATCGACCTTCTGCTGGATCGAAGCGAGCTTATCCCAGAACTCGGTGAGGAGACTGATCTTACTCTTTCGGAGCTCGTTCGCCTCGTTCTGAGATCCATCGACCTCGCTTCTTCGATTCCACAAATCCTGATTCGATAACCGTGTCAGCTCCGTCACTTTGTTATCGAGCGCATTAACTTGATTCCGGTAGGCTTCTACCTGCTCGCGCGTCGCACTGACGAGAGCATAAAGATCCGTCTCGCACTTATTGATGTCTGCATCTTTCTGGGCAGACTGTGCCTGCAACGCTTTCAAGTCTGCTTCGAGTTTATCGAGCTTCGCCTTCAGCTGATCACGCTTCAGGGTGTTCTCCTGCATCTGCTTCTCCCACTCGTCCTTCGTCATTTCTTCCTGGGCGATGGCGACGTTCGCTCCGTGGAAGAGAAGTGAAGCAGCAAGTAGTCCTAAGAACGTCCTCTGGAATTTCATTGTGAACACTCCTTTAGAATTATGAAGATCTCTGTCGTTCATTGAGGACACGCCTCACTTCCAATTCTGCAAACGCTTCTTCACTGCTTCCTGCTCGTCTGCACACCATTTCAACCTATCGTTCTTCGCAGCGATCTGCTTCTCGACGTTCGCCTTCGCTCCCTCACTCTCGCTAATCTTCTTCTCCAGAGAAGATACCTCTGCCTTCAGGTCGTTGAGCTGTTTCAGCTCCTCCTCACTCGGATGCCGCGTACAACCTGCGAGAAATAGAGAACCCGCAAATAAGGCAGCAACCGCGAGAGACACTAAGGTTCTTTTTAGGTCTTGCATGGACTCCGCTCCTCTACTCAGAAGTGAAGAGATTAGATAGATTTCCTAAGGAATGTTGGGGAGAGAACTGCTGTAATTATACTAAATTGAGGGCTTTATGTCAAGGGAAATTTACAAATACTTTGATTTTGGGGACTATCGCAGATTTTCGTCCAAAAATCTTGTCTACGACCTAGAAGCGACGGTGGAAAGATCGTAAAATGAGACGTCTTGAACCCCCGATTGTAACTGCTGGCGTTCTGATTAGAGAAAAATGCGAATCTTCACTTCAGTAAAGAAGTCGGGGGAACTTTCTGAACAATACCTTCTTCTTTCATTAGGTTTTCAATATCCTCAAGATTCGTAGGCAGGAAATCTGTGAAATTCTCAACGCCGATTTCCGTAACCACGACGACGTCTTCGTAGCGATAATAAAGATTCTCCTCGGGAACCCATAACTGTGGGTCGATCGAAAACACATGACCGGGCTTGAGCGGACCTGAGCCATAATTGCCATCGTCGTGTACGGCCATACCTACAGGATGTGAGAACACTCCTCCGCCTGTATTCACAAGCTTCCTGGCAGCCTGTTCATAAATTGGCTTGGAGAACTTCGTCTTTTGGAGTAGGCTTTCCATCGCTGCTCTCACTTCTTCCATAATATCCTGCACGGTGACGCTGGGACGGATGCGTTTCATGATTTCATTGCGATAGGCCAGCACAAAGCCGAGTATCTCTCTCTGAACTTTACTGAATTTTCCGTTAACTGGAAACATGCGGGCGATGTCGCTTGTGTAGTACGCATAATCTGGCGCATAATCCATCAGCACGAGATCGCCATCTTTTAGCTGACTGTTGTTGCGATAGTAATGTGCGTTCCAGATGTTTGCAGTCCCCGCTGCCGTGATTGAACGATATCCGTCCAGCCTTGCGCCATTGACCAAAAAAATATATCGGGAGGCAGCTTCAAGCTGATACTCATAAAGACCGGGCTTGGCGCTTTTGATCGCCTCCATGATCCCAAGTCCTGCAAGCTGTGATGCACGACGAATCAGGGCGATCTCTCTCGGGCTCTTCACCGAGCGGAGTTCATCAAGAATAGGTGAGAGATCCCGCACTTCCGCTCGCGGATAACGCATCCTGAGCAACTGGATAAATTGATCTTCACGTGAGAGGCGTGCATCCCAGAAGTCCGACGCAATTCCTGCGTTTGCGAGCTGAATCTCGTAACGGCTCTCTGCATATCCTTCTCCCGGCTGGTAAGGGACATAGAGAAGATTCAACTTCCCCCGCAGGAGATCGTTGAGCCAATCTCCGCGCATGGCATCCGTGCTCTTTACTTCATCGACACCTGTGAGTTTCTTCACGAGTTCTGCGTCGTCGGCAGAAAGGACTTTCCCTTCGCTTCTCTCGAGCCGTTCGTTACGAGGCGGAAGATAAAGAGTTACGGATCGGTTTCTTCCGTCAAGCATGATGTACGAGTACGGAGTCTCAATCCCGCAGAGATAGTAGAACTCGTTCGTCTGCCGAGGCAGGACGAAGCCTCGGACTTGTGGCGCTCCCTGAACAATCGCGATCGCCTTATCACCAATTTTGTCGAACAACCTCGCCCAACGTGCCTTGAACTCCTCTGGAGGAAAGTGCAACTGATAGATTTGTGTCTCTTGTGCTGCCACAAGCAGAGGATAAACTATAAGAATAATTATCATCCACCGATAATGTCTGTTCATGGAGTTTCTCCTTTTCAGATTAGTCTCATACCTTGTAACTACGAAAAGATATTCTTCAGTACGAACAAGACGTTGGCAGGACGCTCGGCGAGCCGACGCATATACCAGGGAAACCAGTAATTACCGTAACTGATCAACACGCGAACCTTGTATCCTTCCCTCGCAAGTCGAATCTGTTCCTCACGCTGTATTCCGTAAAGCATTTGAAACTCAGGAACCTCTTTGCCGAAGCCCAGCTTGGCCGCTTCTTCCTGGATTCGTCGAATGAGCCGACGATCGTGAGTGCCACATCCGAGCATTATGTGATCACTCTTCAGGGAGCGGAGGTACGAAACGCCAAGGGTAAGGTAGTTCTCATCAACATCTCTCCTATTCTGGAAGACCAGATGTAGTGGTTCAGCGTAGGCTCCCTTCACGAGACGAATAGCTGGAGATAACGGCAGGAGCCTCTTGAGATCGGCAGCTGTCCGACGAAGATAAGCTTGCAGACAGACCCCGACATTCGAATATTCCGATCGGGCCCGCTGAAACAGCTCGATGGTCACATCCGTGTACGCAGTTGCCTCCATATCAATCCACACGAAGTTTTTTAATTTAGCAGCATGACCAACGATTGAGAGTAAATTCCGATAGCCGATTTCGGTGCTCACATCAAGCCCTAACTGAGTCAACTTGATTGAGATATGACTGTCCAATCCTTTTTTATTGACCTGGTCGAGAACTTCACGATAATGCTGAGCAACCTCGGTTGCTTCAGTGGCACTCATAACGTTTTCACCGAGATGAGTTAGCACTGTTGCGATACCATTTTCGTGCAGCCTAGAAGCAGCCTCAAGCGCTGACTCAGCGTCTTCACCAGGCATGAAACGTGCGACAGCTTTACGTACAAAACGGTATCGAGGCAGCGTCTCACGCAAACGCGGATTTATGGATGCTGCTAGAAAGACATTACGTGCAATTCCCATGGAGTCGGACTGATTTAACGTTTGTGGATGATGCTAGGGCGGTTTCTCAAGGATCTACAGCAGGTTTTCTTCTGCGAAACTCGTGTACAAGCCACCCGCGATAATGATATGGTCGTGCACCGGGATGCCTACTACTTTTCCGGCCTCGACGATTTGTTTCGTGAGTGCGATGTCTTCGCTGCTGGGGGTCTGGTTTCCGCTTGGATGATTGTGGACAAGAATAA
>JAHEZR010000106.1 GCA_023251005.1 Ignavibacteriota bacterium
GATCGGCAAAGAGACTATTGGCGGTGGGTACGTGACCGTCATGGTCCGAGGAGATGTCGGCGCTGTGAAAGCTGCCACCGACGCAGGCGCCGCGGCTGCACAGAGGGTTGGTGAACTGGTCTCGGTACATGTAATCCCGCGTCCGCATAGCGACGTTGAAATGATCTTGCCGAAACGGCCCACAGCAAAGTAAGAAGTTCGCCGGGTTCATACGTTCTTCCCATTTCCTTCCTCTCTTTTCTCTGTAAAGAACGTGCGAATGCATTTACCCCAACGCTAGGATCATCATGCTCGAGTACGCACTAGGACTTATTGAAACTCGGGGCCTTGTTGGTGCCATCGAGGCGGCGGACGCTATGGTCAAAGCTGCCAACGTCCGACTCATCGGAAGAGAGCGTGTCGATGCCGCTCTGATCACCGTAAAAATCGTCGGCGAGACAGCTGCCGTGCGCTCTGCAGTCGATGCCGGGGCAGCGGCGGCAAAGCGCGTTGGCGAATTAATCTCCTCTCACGTCATCCCACGCCCATCGGACGAGATTGAGGACCTCATCTTTGCGAAAGCATCCATCAGTAAGGAAGAAGTAGAAGGGGATCTGGGTATTGTATCCGCCGCCTTGGAGCCTCCGAAAAAGAAGGTGGCAATGAGAGAAAAGGTGGAGGATGTCTCGGCCGTGGCGGAGGAACCACCGATGCAAATGAGCGAGAACGAGACAGAATATCTTCAACAGCTACAAGCGATGACGGTGCCTCAGCTTCGTTCCTATGCGAGAAAAGTTGAGGGGCTTTCAATCTACGGTCGGCAGATTTCGCGGGCGAATAAAGAGCAACTTATTGCGGAGCTGACGAAAGCGAAATTCGGAAAATAGAATGGAACGACATTCCCACAACATTCAGCCCCTGACGATAGGGGCTTTTCTGTAATTGGATGTCATCAAGCAGTGAAGTTGAAGTACTCTATGAATCTTTGTACATTTACACCGATCAGTAAACACGGCTCTTCAAATGCGACTCGCTATCAATATTGATCATATCGCAACTCTCCGGGAAGCTCGCGGTGGTATCGAGCCCGACCCTATTACTGGCGCACACATTTGCGAGCTTGCGGGAGCAGAAGGAATTGTTTGTCACCTCCGTGAAGATCGCCGGCACATCAATGACCGAGACCTCAGGCGTTTACGTAAGACCATCAAAACAAAGCTCGATCTAGAGATGGCGGCGACACCAGAGATTGTGAAAATTGCGCTGAAGGTTGTACCTGATCTTGTGACGTTTGTGCCCGAGCGTCGGCAAGAGCTAACGACTGAAGGTGGTTTGAACGTGAAGAAGAATGAGCGCTCCCTCGGAACAACAATCAACCGACTTCACAAGCATGGCATCCCCGTTAGCCTTTTCGTTGATCCGGCTAAAGATCAGATAAAAGCTGCGGCAAAAATTGGAGCTGATTTTATCGAAATCCACACGGGCGAGTATGCGAACGCGCGAGCTGAGAAAGAGGCGGCCCGTGAGATCGAGCGGATTCGAGAGGTGGCTAATTTTGCAAAATCTCTGAGGCTACGAGTAAACGCGGGTCACGGCCTCAATTACGTGAACATCCATCCCATTACTTCGATCCACGCAATTGAAGAAGTGAGCATTGGGCACGCCATCATTTCTCGGGCGCTGTTTGTAGGTCTTGAGGCTGCTGTGAAAGACATGGTGCGATTGGTGGCCAGCCGCTGAATAGTCCGCACTTTCCCAACCTCCATCCCGCAATCTTTACTTATTCTTGATCTGTTCGAAAAGATCCGACGCGTCCTTTCGGAGTCGGTCATCGTCCTTACTCAGCGTGGGAAGTGTAGAAATAACGGAGAGGTGTTCACGGGCTTTCTCATAGTCTTTGTTATCGACATAAGCACGCGCTGCGTCGATGCGATATGTAATGTAATTGGGTTGGATCGCGATCGCTTTCTCAAAGTATTGGATTGCGTCGTCTCTATTACCCCAGCCAACGCCGAATGGCCAGCGAAAGAGCTTCGTCCTTTCACTCAGCTTAAAATGTGCTCGCCCGAGAAGATGGTCGGCAGCCGCATTCCTGGAATCAAGCTCGATGGCTTTTTCGCAATCCTCTTTCACATCGTTCATTAAGCTTGAAGATTTCCAGATGTTTTTGAATCGAGCAACGAGACTGTTTGCCGCTGCCCGTTGAACGTATCCCATCGCTCCGTTGGGATTTAGAGCAATCCCCCTGTTGGCAAAGCTCGCCGCCTCTTCGTAAGTTTGAAGCTGCCTCTCCTTCTGCTCATCTGTCAGAGCGGGAAGTTGCTCTCCGATGAGCACATAGGAGCGACTAATCTTCCAGAGCGTCTCATAGTTTGTAGAATCTAGTGATAGCGCTTCTTGATACTTTGCGAGTGCCTTCTCGTAGTCGAAATTCTTCTCAGTACAGATATCCGCCTCGGCGACTAGTTGAGAAATCCGCGCAGTATTATCCTGAGTTTGTGGTGGGAGAAGTAATGAAAATCTGAACGCGGCACACAAAAGGAAAGGGGAGACGAGTCTGCGGTAGGCGGGCTTCACAGTCAGGCTGGGTCTATGTGCGGCAGGAAGAGCGTGGATCCTCGATCCTCAAGGGCGAAAGCTAGTTGCCTGGGGCAAGCTTTCGGATCTCGTCACGGAGGCGGGCAGCTTTCTCGTAGTCCTCCTTCTCGATAGCTTCTTTCAACTGAGCGTTGAGCGCTTCGAGCTTTGACATTTTCTGCGTTGCGGGTTTCTTTTCCTTTGTCGGTGTAGATAATCTCTCTCCCTCTTCGCCTTCGGCCTCTGGAACAAAAGAGGCTTCCTCCATCACTTTTTCAGAAACATAGATCGGAACCCCGTACCGAACAGCAAGAGCGATGGCATCACTAGGGCGGGAGTCAACTTCCTGGGAGTCGAGTGAGAGTTTGGCATAGAATGTCCCATCCCGCAACTCGCTTACTGTCACCTCGGAGAGCGCAACGCCGAGTCGGTCGATGATGGTCTTCATCAAATCGTGTGTCAGGGGCCGAGGTGGCTTAATCCCTTCCATCTCCAGTGCTATCGATTGTGCTTCGAAGGCGCCGATGATGATGGGCAGGCGTCTGTTTCCGCTCATCTCTTTAAGAATCAGTGCATAGGCACCGCCACTTGCCGGGCTCGTTGACAAGCCCAAAATGTCCACCTGCACCTTGTCCACGGAACGCCTCCCTTACCCCAATGATACTCTCATTTTAGAAAGCAGACAGGTATCGTGAAACAATTTAGTAACAAAAAAGGGAAAGTCAAACAGAAAAATCCCTACCCCTTGCCGAGGAACTTTTTCACTGCACGAGTGAGTGCGGGCAAAATCTCAAAAATATCTCCGACGATTCCATAATCTGCCAGCTGAAAAATTGGTGCGTCTCTATCTTTATTAATCGCAACGATGTACTTCGATGAGGATATTCCTGCGAGATGTTGCACGGCACCAGAAATGCCGCAGGCGATGTACAAAGTTGGGGAAACCGTTTTTCCCGTTTGGCCGACCTGCTCATCGTGAGGCCGCCATCCTGCATCAACCACTGCCCGTGACGCGCCTACACCCGCACCCAATGCCTCTGCGAGCTCTTCGATGAGATGAAAATTCTCTGGACCTTTTAAGCCACGGCCGCCCGACACGATGATCTCCGCCTCTGTCACATCTGGCCGACCAGTTGCCGTGTGGAGTTCTTTCACACGTGAGCGAAAATCCTCATCCTTCAGTTCAACTTCCACTTTTTCGACCGATGCTCGCCCACTGTTCATCGTGCCCGCAGTGAACACATTCGGACGCAGAGTGAAAATCTTCACTGCGGATGTCACTTTCACATCGATGAGCGCCTTGCCGGCGTAGACGGGTCGAGTAGCGATAATTTCGGATCCCTCGACTCGCAGTGCGGTGCAATCCACTGCTAATCCTGCATCAAGCTTGACCGCGACCCTCGGGGCAAGGTCTTTTCCCATCGCGCTCGCTGCAGCAAGAATAATTGGGACTTCTTCCTTTTGGGAAATCTCCGCCAAGATTCTTGCATAAGCTGTGTTCGAATAATACTTAAGGCGAGGGTCATCGACGACGATTACTCTCTTCACACCAAAACCGCCGAGCTCTGGTGCAATGTCCTCAATTCCGTGACCAACGACCAAACCAATTACTTCGGCTCCGAGCTGATCAGCGAGTGTTCGACCTGCCCTGGTAACCTCAAAAGCGGATTTGCGGAACTTTCCCTCGCGCTGCTCGGCAAAAGCAAGAATCTTCATAAATCAATTCAAAAGTCAAAAGAAAGACTCAAGACTAAGTTAAAAAAATCTTAAATCTAAAACCCAAACCCTAAACTGTTAAATCGCTTTAGCTTCCTCGTGCAACAAGCGCACGAGTTCAGGAACGGCCGAGACATCTGTGCCTACGATCCTTCCGGGACTTTTTGCCGGTGGCATCCTCATCGAAAGAATCTCAACTTTTGATCCGCCCGTAGGGGCAGGACGTTCGCTAATGGTTTTACTTTTCGCTGCCATAATCCCTTTCAACGATGGATAGCGGGGCTCGTTTAATCCCTTCTGTGCCACAAACACTGCAGGGAGTTTTACTTCTACAATCTCGTGTCCTCCTTCAATTTCTCTACGTGCCACGGCAATTCCATTAGAAATATCCAGCCTGACGACAACCGAAGCAGACGGGAACCCAAGCATCTCGGCAACAAGAGTTCCAACCTGTGCATTGTCAT
>JAHEZR010000107.1 GCA_023251005.1 Ignavibacteriota bacterium
CCGCCACAAAGAAGAGATCAAGCGCGCGCTTGCAAGTGAACTCTTTGGTCGGTATCGCGGTGAGCAAGGAAGAATCGGAGCGGGGCTGAAAGACGACAAACAGCTGCGCGTTGCCGTGTCGCTCTTGAAGAACGAGAATGAATACAACCGGAGACTAGCGGGACGGTAAGTACAGTTAAGAGGTGGGTGAAGGAACCCAGGCACCTATCTCCCCCAGCTTTCGCTCGACGGCACTCACGATCTGATGAAAATGCTCACCGTTCTTCACGAAGTCGATGTTATCTGCCTCGATGATGAGAAGCGGTCCGAGTTCATAATGGGAGATCCAGTGCTCGTAGTGGCGGTTAAGCTGCTCAAGATATTCCCGCGTAATTCCCCTCTCAAATTCCCTCCCTCGCAGTGAAACCTGCCGGACAAGCGTGCCCACGGAAGCGCGAAGGTAAATGAGGAGGTCCGGCGCTTTCAGATAGTTCGTCATCACCTTGAAGAGCTCTCGATAGTTCTTGTAGTCTCTCTCATCCATTTCTCCAATCTCGTGAAGATTCCGCGCGAAGATTTCAGCGTCTTCGTAGATCGTACGGTCCTGGATGATGGATCGGTCGGACTCGAAGATCTGCTTCTGGTTCATGAACCGCTTCGAGAGGAAGTAGACCTGGAGATGGAAAGACCAGCGCTTCATGTCAGCATAAAAATCGCTCAAGTAGGGGTTGTCATCCACCGATTCGAAATAGGGTTCCCAGTTGAAGCGGTTGCTGAGGAGCCTCGTGAGGGAAGACTTGCCGCAGCCAATATTCCCGGCAACGGCAACGAAGAGTTTCTTTTCGGATTCCATGGCGAGAGTGATTCTGCGTGGGTGACCGTGTGGGCGCGACGTGATGGTCAAAGATAATCCACTTAGAAATAAATTGCAAGTGGATAATTATCACAAGAGGTGCACTTTCCTCGAGTTGATAAACCGCACTTCGAAAATTCCCATAGATTGAACTTCGGTGAGAATTCCAGTATATTACTTCAGCATAAAGAGAGAATGTGGAACCAATTGTGATCGCTCGTCCTGCGCAATCAATAAACTCCCTGCTCAAAGGGATGGAAAACGATCAGTCGTCCTGAGGAACGCACCTGGATAAATTTGTGATCAACGGCGGCAGGGTTCTTAACGGAACCGTTTCAGTCAGCGGCGCGAAAAACGCCACGCTTGCCCTCATGCCTGCAACCCTCCTCGCTGCCGGCACCTACCGATTCGAGAATACGCCTGTTCTCCGAGACGTGACAACGATGTCTCGAATGCTTCTATCCATGGGATTGCAAATCGAGCTGAAGGATCGGGTTCTCAGCATCGATAGCTCACATGTGACGAGCTACGAAGCAGCGTACGAGCACGTGAAGAAGATGCGCGCGTCGATTTACGTCCTCGGTCCACTTGTCTCTCGCTACGGTCATGCGAAGGTCTCTCTCCCGGGCGGCTGTGCGTGGGGGCCGAGACCTGTGAACCTACACATCGAAGGTATTCAAAAACTCGGTGCAGATGTCAGTCTTGATTCAGGATACATTATTGCAAAAGCAGGAAAACTGAGAGGCGCAAAAATCACATTCGACGTCTCGAGCGTAGGTGCAACCGGAAACGTCATGATGGCTGCGGTCTTGGCCAAAGGGACGACGGTGATTGAGAATGCTGCTCTCGAACCAGAAATCACCGCCCTGGCAAACTTCCTCGTCAGGATGGGAGCTAAGATCTACAACATTGGCACGAACCAGCTTGAGATTGAAGGAGTTGATGATCTTTACCCCGCCGACGAAACGATGATCCCCGACCGAATTGAGGCGGCGACTTTTCTCATCACCGGTGCTCTTGCCGGCGGTGAAGTGAGAATCCAGAATTGCAATCCCGAGCATCTCGCAGCAGTCCTTGCAAAACTCGAGGCTGCTGGAGCGCAACTCTTTATCGGCGAGAATTCCATCGAGATCGTTGCCCCAGAATCGATCAACCCAGTCGATGTCACCACTGCAATTTACCCAGGCTTTCCTACGGACTTGCAAGCGCAGTGGATTGCTCTGATGTCTATCGCACACGGAACAGCCGTGATCAAAGACACGATTTACTTCGACCGGTTCAAGCACGTGCCGGAACTCGTCAGACTCGGCGCTGAAATCGAACTTACGGAGAACGTCGCTGTTGTAAAAGGTGTGAGGAAACTCAAAGGAGCGAAAGTAATGTCAACCGATCTGCGGGCGTCGGCGTCGCTAATTCTCGCTGGACTTGTCGCCGAGGGCACGACAGAAGTGCTGCGTGTCTATCACATCGACCGCGGTTACGAGAGGATCGAGCGAAAACTTCAGGGCCTTGGGGCGGACATCAAACGCGTCACGGGAGAAGAATTCTAGAACCCGCAGCGAATTGTAGTGAGCGCCCCTCTCCGCGCTCGTTCAATGGGTGAGGATGAATTCATCAGGAACACTCCTTCGCACCAGACCGACACGTCTGGCAACCCTTGTTTACCTTATCTCCGCGTTGACTCTCAGTCGAGTTCCTCTTTTCAATTATCTTGGGTACGAGTTTTCTGCAGCAATTGGCGTCGTGGCCGGACTCCTCGCCGGCCTTCTCACGATTTCATTTTTCCGACGCTCTATTAGTCCCGGAGCTCTCTCGAAAAGTGAATTTACTTCTCTAACTTCTCGATCCCTCGTCATCAACGCATCACTACTTCTTCTTCCGCTGGCGATCATTTCCATCAACGCTCTTTTTGTGAAGAACTGCTCTTTCGTCAACGGGTTCGGTTTTTTTCTTCTCATTCCTTTTGTTACAATTGTTTTTGCTGTAGTCTTGGGTGCCAGCACCGCAGTGTGGTTTCATCGTCCTGTTCCGTGGTACCTGATCTTTTTCCTCCTCATTCTTCTCCATCCAATATATCTTACATTAACGTCGCCACAGTTATTTGCGTACAACTTTCTGTTTGGGTACTTTCCTGGCTTTACCTACGATGAGGTGTTAAGAATAACGACTCCAGTTCTACTCTGCCGCGCACTGACCCTCGTTGCCGCCGTAGCTCTTCTGTCTTTCACCATCATTGCAATCGAAAGTTCCTCCCCCTCTGGTACTTTCTTTGCAAAACTTAAGTCGCTGCGACATCTTTTTCGAGTTCGCGCCGAGACCCTCGTCGCGGTTGTCGGTCTGGTTCTCGTCATAGCTTCCTGTGTATTCCATAATGAGTTGGGATTCGAATCTTCTGCATCTTATATTCAACACGAGCTCGGCTCGAAATACATTACACCACATTTCTACATTTATTATTCGCCAAGGCAAATCCCTGAAGACCGCATCAAGTGGATTGCGGCCGAGCACGAATTCCACTACGTACAGGTGAGCAGGATTCTCCGTGTGGACTTTCGTGGAAGAATTGACTCGTACATTTATCCCTCTCCCGAGGTCAAGAAAAAGTTCATTGGAACAAGCACGACAAACATTGCCAAGCCTTGGCGGAGAGAGATTCATCTCAGCCTCGAATCCTTTGAAAGTTCGTTCCGTCACGAGCTCGTCCACGTTCTTGCCGGTGAGTTTGGAATGCCGATCCTTCGCATCAGTCCGAGCCCGGGCCTCATCGAAGGACTTGCCGTGGCCGTCGACTGGAATGCCGGCGACCGCACGCCTCATGAATTTGCAGCTGCTCTTTTCAGGTTCGGACTCGTGAGGAATATTAGCGGGATCTTCTCGTTCACGGGGTTTGCCGCAAAACCTTCCTCGGTGAGCTATCTTCTTTCCGGCTCTTTCACTCGATTTCTGATTGAGGAATACGGGATGCGAAGGTTCGCGGCCCTCTATCAATTTGGACAATTCGAAAAGATCTACAAAAAATCTTTAGGTGACCTTATCGAAGAATGGGAGGATTTTCTTCAATACGTCGACATGCCCCCAAGCGATGAGGCAAGAGCGAGGCTTCTCTTTGCGCGGCCTTCAATTTTTTCAAAAATTTGTGCCCGCACGATTGCCGAACTCAATGAATCTGCTGCACGGCTTCTGAATGAGAAAAAATACGTTGAAGCATCAAGCGCATTTCAGTCCAGCTACGCCATGAGCAGGAGTCGTGAAGCGATGCTTGGGATCATCGCCGCAAACTTTCACCTCGGAAAGTATGACAGTGTCATCGCGGGAATAACCCACGCTCTCGAGGACAGCCTAACTGCTTCCGGGTATCTGCCACTAAAACTCACGCTTGGGGATTGTTATTGGATTCTTGGAGAACAAGATCATGCAGGAGCGTTGTACAAAGAATTGAGATGGCTGGACATCGGCGAACTCTACAACGAGGCAAGCGCTGTGCGGCTCGAGAGTATCCGACAACCAAAAATTGAATCTTTCATGAAAAGGTATCTTGCCACGGCTGGGGACGACACGATGAGGGTGATCGTGCTGAGTCAACTGCTTTCTGAAACTCCTGACAACCCTATCGGATTGTATCTGATTGGAAAAATTTCTTTTCGACAGGGGAAGTACAAAGAAGCGTTCGACTTTCATTCGAAAATCAAGAAGCGGTTTCAGGATCCAATTCTGAATTTTCAGCTTGAAAGGACTCTCGGACTTTCCCTTTTTCACCTCAAGAATTTTCAAGAGGCGAAAATCCACCTCTGGCAGTCATTGAACTATACGAAGAACAAAGGCGAAATGAACCAGATGGATGATCTCATTGAATTCTGCGACTGGCTGGATCGTCATAGAAATCTAATCGAATGATG
>JAHEZR010000108.1 GCA_023251005.1 Ignavibacteriota bacterium
GTCGGACCAACGTGGGGCGGTGAGGTAAAACTTGGGAACGATGAACTGGGATTTCCATTCTGGTCATCCGGCAAAACTGCTTACATGGCAACCTATAAGAGAGTGAAGTTTGGATTTGAGTATCCTTTCCATCCCGGAAGATTTTCATCGCAAGTTTTTCCGCCATTCACGATTCGAGGAAGAATGCTTAACGGGACACGCGGCCTTGTTGGAGAATTTGACTTCGGAGCAGTTGGCGGGAGCTTCTCAGTAACACGTTTGACAGAAGGCGATTTTGGGTCCCTTACCGATCCAAATTACTTTGCCTACATCTCTACCTTTGCTCAAGCATATTATTCGTTTGGAATTTCTTTGAATCCAACAAACCTCGTGCGAGTAAAGGTTGGCATGGGATTCCACCGAATTCGCGAGGCACAGTTGGTCCAAACTCCTCTTGATCCTAGTGGAACTCAGTTCACGCAGTCCCTCAGCTTAATACGTCAGAATCAGTACGGCAGTCCCTATTTGAAATTCGAATATCTGAATAGAGACATTCCGGAGAGATTTGGTGCAAGTCTTCAGTATTACGACTACATCATTCTGACGACGGCATGGTTAGAAGTTGTACCGAACATTCTCCGACTCGAATTAAAATATTCATGGACCATTCTTCGTGACCTTCGAAGATGGGAGAACACAGATTTTGTGATGATTTCTCCTCGAATTCGCTTTTCATTCTGAGTTTGCCTGACCTGTTACAATTGCATCGAAAGGAAACATCGTGAGCGTCATCCGATTCTTTACAATGTGTTCACTCTTGCTGGTTTCCTCGTTTCTCTCCACGTCGCGAGGGATTGCACAGGGGTATATGGAGCAAACGTCGTCGGTTGACTCTGTGAACATCCTCCAATCCATGCTCGAAGAGAAGCGGAATGACCGATTGAGATTGGAGAGGATGCTCGGCGCCTTGAATTCTATCGACAGCCTTTATAAGATCCACTACCCGACCTGGGTCGTCATCGACGAAGATCTCCGACAGAGAATTTTCAAGACTTTCGGAATGCGCCATAGCAACGTGCCTCAGGATACAACCGTAACGATCGTCGCCAACCCAGACCGAAGTGAAATCGTCGAAATCTCGATTGGCTCCGCAGTGATGGGAAGGCTCGAATCGCACCTAAACCTTAGTGATTCTCTCCACCAGGCCATTCTTGGCGCGGACTACCCGCTTCGGAGGGTCGATGCTGTCCCGGCTAAAGAGAGAAAGAGTGTCTTGTTCGGCTCCATTCCAAAAGTTGTCTCAGTTGATGCTTCTGCTTTTAACACGGAACTTCTCTTCTCCAACGGTTGGGGAATTGAAGCGAAGATCGGCAATGATGAGATTGGGTACCCATTCTGGATGACGGGCTCGGCAAGGGTTCACGCGATCTTTAATCAGCTGAGAATCGGCGTCATGGCTCCTTTTAAGTTTGGGCGTAAGCAACCAGATATCCTCGGGCCTCTCGATATTCGACCGAGACGTCTCAATGGATCGACGGGCTTTTCCGCTGAGTTTGATCAGCCGTTAGGATCTGATCTCGTGGGAGCTCGACTGGCCGTTGGGGAGCTCAACAAGTTTGTCTCGGGTCAACTTACCAACGACAGTTTACCCTACTACCTTCACACAGTTGCGCAGCTCTTCTACTCACGCCACGCATCACTTGCAGGTGGCGAGCATCTCTTTACGTTCACAGGCGGAGTGGGCTACCACCAGATCGGCCTTGGACAGGTTCAAAGCGATAAAAGGATCACAGCCATTAAGAAACTGAACTTCGTGAGTCCTATCCTCCGGGCCGAGTACACTCGTCACGGGACACGGATGTATGGAGTCGGTGTGCAGTACTACCATTCGATCATTGAAGTGAACGGGTGGTTGGAGTTTATCAAGAACTTCATTTATCTGGATCTCAGATACTCTGCTCCTATCATCAGGGGTCCAAAGCCGTGGGAGCAGTCGTACTTCGTGATGATTTCCCCGAGGTTTCGACTTGCTTTCTAACACGAACCGGGTTTTGATGTCTGGCGCTTCTGTGACTATCTTGGAGGTATAAAATGCAATCTCTCGCTCGATTCGTCAGGACAATTCTTTTCATACCAATCATCCTGTTTGTTTCGCCTGCCCTACTTCTGCTTGGGATTCTCATTTTGTTAATGGAGACAAAGGAAGGATCCCTTCGCTCTCTTTTCCAGGATGAGGTGAGGGCGTACGGGTTTCTGAAAGGCTATTCCCGATTCATGCAAAATGTTTTTGTTCCAACGTACCGACATAACATCCAAAGCTTTGTTCTTGGGGGAGCGGGATTTCTTGTGATTACCGTCGGTTTAAGATCTCTGGGAGTACTGCCGTCGGGAGTTGTCTACGTCGCGCTCGGAGTAGAATTCACGCTTCTAATTGTTTGGGCAATCACGATGTACTTTACCGCGGAAGAGCCAATCACCGAGAATCACGATGTCCTCCATGAAAATCCTCTCGAAGATAAGTACGATAAGCTCGCGAACACGATAAGAGAGCTAAACACACACCTCGCTCTTCTAGAGAATAGGCTTCAGTTGACAGAGAGCAAGTTCGAAAAGCTTGGGCAGCTTGATTCCTCCATGCAGTCACTCACCGCAAAGCTGGAACTTCTCGTCGGCGATCAATTCAATCTCCGAGTTAAAAGGGAATTTGAACAGCTCGTCACAGAATTAAGCGGCCGGATCGCCAACCAAGACCAGTCTGAACCCCATTAGCATGAAGTCCTCCGGTCTGTCATTTTACTTTATTCTGTACCTCGTTGCGATTATTACTGTTTTCGCGATTACTGTTGAGCGCGATCGCGTCCTCCATCAGCGAGACGAGGTGATCGCTCACCTCATTTCGGTCTACGTCAAGCCCCTTCATCTAAGTGCCTATGTAGATACGGCAAGATTCTTCATCGAGCCCACGCGTTCTCTTACTCGCGACTCCGTTGCAGTCAGGTTGAAGGTCGAAGGACCTATCGAGAAGAATGACGTTGAGTTTGCTCTCTATGATGCGAAATTCTTCAAGAAAGGCGGGGGCGAGCAGTCGAAAGAACTTGCCGGCCTGGTGAGAAACGAAGGCGGAGATGGTGTTCTAGTCTATCCCCCGCTAGAGGAGGGGACGTACGAGTTCAAGGTCTCGGGATACAAGGGGCGCATAACTACCGAGGGGAACACGATGAAGGTCAAGATTGCGGACACGACTTACGTCATCCCGTATTCCAGCGCTTTAGAAATGGTAGATCGAGACACGACGGTGCTTATCGCGAAAGTTGAAAAAAGTGGTGTCATTCCTCCTCAGTTAACACTCGGTGTTCAGGAAGCTCAGGAGAATTGGGTGCTGGGTCCACCGTACCGGAAGAAGATTTTCGTAGGAGGGATTGAGAACCTTCAGAAGGCGTCTTTCAACGCGAGTTCGCCAGCACGAATCGAGGCAGTTTCAGGTACGGGTTCGTACGCTACTCTCGTGTGGGACAAGCCGACACTGGGCAAGCGCAGTTTCACAGTCACGGCAGATGCGAATCGCGGCTTCGGCGAGAAGGACCGATCGACTGTATCTTTCAATGTTGAAGTACTGCCAGCAACATTCGTTAATGTTCCTCAAGCGAAGGGGTTCTGGGGCATCCCGTATACCTTTGATGGTCAGCTTATGGGCTTGAATCCTCTTGATGTCACCGTGGAGATCCTTCACGATGGTCAGTCGATAGGAGTGAAGCCGGTGGTTCCCAAAATTTCTTTGACCCCAGATCGGACCTGGAATTCGCTCTTATTCAAAATTCTTTATCGTGAATCGGTGATCAAAGAAAACAAAGTCGCTTTGAGTGCACCTCCTCCACCGCAGATCAAATGGGTGCAGCAAAATCTCGATCGCACTAAGAATCTCTTCATTGTATCGGTCACTGCGGCCGATCCTATCGGGGGTGCCGTGAGAATGTCTCTCCAATCAGAGCCTGCAGGAATCGCTCGCCTGGACAAGATTAGCGGAACCGCGTTCACAGTATCCGTGAACTTGGATGGAAAGCCGCCGGCAGTGTTTCTGAAGTTGACCGCGACTGATCGGTATGGCGGACAATCACTTTCTACGAAGCAGTTTAATATCCCGCAGTAACCTCGGGCAATCGGCTCGGTGCGTAGGGGACATTGTGTGGCGAAGCTAGCTCGATCTCTCCATCACGAAATCCACAAACTTCAATAGAGAGTCCTTGCTTGGGGATTCGGGGAAGGTTTTTAGTTGTTCTCTGGCCAGGGTAGAATAGTGCTCGGCCTTCTCGAGTGCATAATCAATCCCACCGTAGGATTTCACAAACTCTAAGATCCGCATCGAGCCATTACGTCCCACGTGGTTCTTGATGACCCGAACAATTTCCTTTTTCTCTTTTCGAGGCGCCTTGCCGAACGAATGAATAAGCGGAAGCGTGAGTTTCTTTTCTTTCGAATCGAGACCGGTAGGTTTCCCGATGATGCTTCTCCGCCCGGTGTAGTCAAGTAAGTCGTCACGAATCTGAAATGCCATCCCCACGTTTTCTCCAAACGCCTTCATCCGGTCCATCTGTTTCCGATCATCCGTCGCACTTGCAGCGCCAAGCTCACAGCATGTTGAGAGGAGCGAAGCCGTTTTATCCGAGATGATTTTCAGATATGTCTCTTCATCGATATCCAGCCGGCGGCTCTTTTCGATCTGAAGGATTTCCCCCTCGCTCATCC
>JAHEZR010000109.1 GCA_023251005.1 Ignavibacteriota bacterium
GTGGGAATAATTCCCTGTAACCAGCAACCGAGACTAATCCCCATTTCTTATCAGTGTAATTCAAACATCTCTTAAATTCGTTTACCATCTTTTTATGCTCAGGGTGACGAAGAGGAGGACGTTATCTCCAATACCTCTCCCAATTTTCATCTACCTTCTTCACGACTCGCTCGTCCATCACCAGTGGTTCAGGATACCCCTGTTTCCACGTTGCATCTATTCCCATCGGTCCGGAATAAATCGGCGACGATGCCCGAAGCTCTGCGTAGGCGAAGAAAACATCTCTCGCCGGCTCAAATCGTGTGAAAATTCCCCAGAGCAAATTCTCATCATCATTCAAGTCCACATCCGGGCTGACGGCTGCAATCATCTTGACGTTTTGGAGAAGGGGATGTTTCATGAGGCCTTCCACAATCTCTCGGCTGTTGTTCACGACTTTTACAGCAAGTAAGGTTCCTTCAATGTACCGATATGAGACAATTCCTGCGGTGAGGGTTCCCGGATCGATTCCGGAGACACCCTTTCCTGCTACATACTGACTACTGTCTACTGAATGCTGACCACTTCTTCCACCCTTCCTCGTCGCATCCAGAATCATCTTACTCCCCAGCTCGAACGTAAAGCTTGTGAAATCTAATGTATCATATGCGGTTCCCGGAAGCAAGAGGAAATCTTCTGTCGGGTCAAAGTCGTTCTTGATTTCTTTCAAGACCTCATGAAAACTTCTCACATTCACCCCTTCGCTCACCAGCACGAGCACCTTTGTGAGCGACGTCTGCCCGATTCCTAGCAGTCCAAGTGCAGACTTAATTGCCTCCTTGTGATATCGCTCTCGAACCGAGACGACAAGCAGACTGTGGAACCCGGTTTCATAGTATGCCCAGAGATCTTCGATCTCCGGGTGGATCACCTTCACGAGGGGTCCCAACATCTGCTGCGTTGCGTTTCCAATGAACTTGTCTTCCTGGGGTGGCTTGCCAACGACAGCAGCGAGGTAAATAGGATTTTTTCTATGAGTGATCCGCCGAATGCGAAAAACCGGAAAGGGCGCCGCATGAGAATAATGTCCGAAGTGGTCACCGAAGGGGCCCTCTGGTCTAATATCATTTGGATCAACTGTTCCCTCAAGAATGAACTCCGCCTTCGCCGGTACGTCTATCCCTATCGTCTTTCCTCGAGTCATCGAAGTTGGGTTGCCACGGAGATAACCCGCAAATGCAATCTCATCCATTCCTTCGGGCAGAGGAGCGACAGCGGCGATCAGCATGCACGGGTCGCATCCGATTGCAACAGCAACTTCGAGGACTTGTCCGCGTGAATCGGCGGCGTGTGCTGAGCCTCCTTTCTCGAGTTGCCAGTGCATCCCTGTCGAACTCTTATCATACACGTGCATCCGATACACGCCCATGTTTCTCCTGCCCTTCCGCGGGTCACGGGAGATCACGAGTCCGAAAGTGACGAATCGACCGCCGTCTCCAGGCCAACACTTAATAATTGGCAAGCGCGAGAGATCCGGATCCCCTGTGAGTTCTTGAGACGGAGCGATGAAACTCCTTCTCTGACGCATCTTGGTGAAGCGGAGAAGCGCAGGAAGAGATTGGAGAACTGCCTTTGGTGAGGGGGGATTCAAGCGTTCTACGAACTCCAGGAGCTCTTGACCAATTTGTTGTGCGTGTTTTCCAAGCGCAAGCTCGATTCGTTTTTCCGATGCCAGCACCCCGATCGTTAGTGGATAGGGAGAGCCTTTTACCTTTTCAAAGAACAACGCGGGCAATTTCTGCTGCACTGCCCGGACTGCAATCTCAGTGATTTCCAATTCAGGGTCGACTTCGAGTTTGACTCTGCGTAGTTCGCCGGCGGATTCGAGAGCCTGCAGGAATGACCGGAGGTCGGAGAAAGGCATGAACGGAATTCAAATATCAAAAATCAAATTGCAAAAAGTAAAGATAAACGAGGAACAGGTTAAATTCTGACTGAGGATAGACTTCACGCTTGCGAAATACTGATTCTAAATGTATTTCTTTTTGATTTTTACATTTTGATCTTTGATTTTTCAAGTTCACTCCATCTCTTCCGCTCGCCATCCCGGAGAGGTCCGCAAACCAAGCACACCAAGCACTTTCTCAACGAACGCACCAATGTATTCGTCAACACTTTTCGGGACAAAGTACAGCGGCGGTGAAATCGGCATGATGATGACCCCGTCTCGAGAAAGCTTGAGTGCTTGCTCAAGCGCCAACGATGATAGTGGGGTCTCTCGAATAGCAAGGACAATTTTATGTCGTTCCTTCAGAGCCACCTGTGCTGTGCGAGTGATGAGTGTATCACCGATCCCATGAGCGATTTTCCCGAGTGTTGAGGTCGTGCAGGGAATAATTACAAGCGCATCAAATGGGTTCGACCCGGATGCGAAAGGTGCTGAGAGGTCGCTATCGCTAAACGCTTTCTTAACAAATGGTTTGAGGTCCTCCTCCGTCAGTCCGGTTTCCTCCTTCAAGACGGTCTTCCCCCATTTACTCATGATAAGAAATTTCTCCGCTTCACATTTCTTCAGGAACTCGACTCCATAAATCGCCCCCGAGGAGCCTGTGATCCCCACGACGATTCTCATAAGGAATTCCACCCTACAATAATCATGAGGAAGACCACAAATCCAAAGGCCGCATTGATCCTGAAGAATGCAAGCTCCACATCGTCCGCTTTCTTGTGTTCAAGATAGAGAAGATAACCTGAGAGAAGAAGGAAGGGAAGTCCGAGGACGGCTTTAATGTACACAAAGAATAAAACCGCAAGCACAGCGTATGAGGTGAGGTGAAGGTATCCAGATATTTGAAGCGCACGCACCTTCCCGAATCGTACCACGAAGGAATAAAGGTTCGCCTCCCGGTCGAACTCCTCGTCAAGCGTCGAGTAAATGATGTCGAATCCGGTAACCCAGAGCAAAGTGGAGAGGGAGAGCAGTGCACCGGGCAGGATGGGTGAAAACGAGCCGGTCATTGCAAACCAACCTCCGAGCGGAGCCATTGAAACTCCGAGTCCAACGCCAACATGGGCGAGGGGAGTGAAGCGCTTCAGATAAGGGTAGACCGTAAAAACCACTAGTGGGATTGGTGAAAGATAAAAGCAAAAGTCAGAGATGAAATGGGCAGAGAGAAAATACACAAATAGGGCAATCGATAATACTGCGAGAGCTTGACTGATAGACAATCTACCGCTCGGGAGCTCGCGGTTCGCGGTGCGAGGATTTCGCCTGTCAATTTCTCGGTCGATGAGTCTGTTAAGTGTGAGCGCGACTGTTCGAGCACTGGTAGCCCCAAGGAGGATAAGGAAGATGAGACCGGGCGACGGGATTTCTTTCGATGCAAGGAAAACGCCGCTATAAATGAGTGGAAGCGAGAACAGAGTGTGTTCTATTTTCAAAAAATTGAGCAGAGACTTTAGAAAACTCAACTGTTTCTTTCTCAGTGGGAGTTTGTGAAGAAAAATTCACTCAAATTTAACAGAAATTGTCTGGGTTGTCAAGGTGAAACTCTTCAAAATATGCAGCATTTGCTTGCATTTGCTGAAGGCGTTTGATATATTCGGTTCAACAAGTTACCACCATTTTCTAAAATCTCCTCTGGGGAGATATCTCCAACCCTCCAGATCTAGCGGCTTACCCGGTACTTCGTGAGATTCTTCTGAGCATCAGACATACAATCAACTTTCAGCGACTATGATCGGCCAGACAGTTTCCCACTATCCCGCTTTTCGGGATCCTGTACAGCGGGATAAGATTCTCGAAAAGTCGGGCGAAGGCGGCATGTCCCGAAATCGCCCACGAGTGTGTTGTACGAGTGGTTGCGATTTCGAGGATCCCGCCAAAGGCGGGAGGCGTGAGCGATGATTGGGCAGACGATTTCTCATTATAAAATTCTCGAAAAGCTTGGCGAGGGGGGGATGGGTGTAGTGTACAAGGCCCAGGACACCAAGCTCAAGCGCACGGTTGCTTTAAAGTTCCTCACATCCCAGACTCTTGGCAACGAGCAAGAGCGAGCGCGATTCATTCGCGAGGCTCAAATTGCAGCAGCCCTCGGTCATCCCAATATTGCTACCGTGTATGAGATTGATGAATTCGATGATCAGGCCTTCATCGCGATGGAATACATTGAAGGAAAGAGCTTAAGAGACAAGATTGAGAGCGGACCGCTCAAGATTCAAGAAGCGGTGAGTATTGCAGTTCAGATTGCAGAAGGGCTCACCGCTGCTCATCAAAAAGGTGTCATGCACCGCGACATGAAAAGTGCCAACGTGATGGTGACAGAAAACGGTCAGGCAAAGATTATGGACTTCGGCCTTGCGAAGGTGATGAAGGCGGGCACGCTGTTGACAAAACAAGGAACGACACTGGGAACCATTGCCTACATGTCACCCGAGCAGGCGAGGGGTGAGCAGGTTGACCATCGAACAGACATTTGGTCGTTGGGTGTGGTGATGTATGAAATGGTCACCGAACGCTTGCCGTTCAAGGGTGATTTTGAGCAGGCGGTGATTTATTCGATCTTAAATGAGAACCCTGAGCCGATCACCAGCATGCGCTCCAATGTGCCAGTGGATTTAGAGAACATCGTCGTGAAATGTCTTGAGAAGAATCCATCCGCCCGTTATCAGCATGCTGATGAGTTGATTGTCAATTTGAATCGACTAAAAAAGGAGTCATCGCATCGGC
>JAHEZR010000016.1 GCA_023251005.1 Ignavibacteriota bacterium
ACCTTCATCACCTAATGTTTTTCCCCATCCACCTACGCGGTATATCTTACCGTCTTCACCCTTCGCACACGCAGCGGAGCCTGTTCCACCGATCAAAATAATCCCAGGCCCGCTGGCGAATGCCGCCTCCAACGAGATTCGAACATCGGTTTCAACCGTAAGAGAGTTCAGCGGAAACCTTTCCCTTCTACTAAGTTGCAGCAGATGATTCTGGAACTCGGTGCGGTCAACCGCCCGATCGGCTCCGGCGATTCCAATCGACACAGCATATAGATCAGCGGGGCGGCATGAAACTTTCTCACAACACTTCGCTGCAAGTCCGAGAACCAGCTGCGCCGCTTTCTCAAATCCGGTCACATGCAACGCAGAAGAACCTGCATGCTCCTCAGTAACGAGCGTACCATCCATCGTAACAAGGACGGCGTCGGTCCTCGTGCTGCTACCATGAATCCCTAACACGTAGCGTTGATGAGCCACCGCTCTAGAAAATGCAAGTTGAAATTTGTTTGAGGAAAGTAATCCGCGCCAACCGCGACGCTAGACCTGTTCCACACCCAATATCGGAAATTCTACCCTTGGCCTCAAGTCAAATTCTGGCTGTATTTCCGATGTGTGAGATTAGTTTGGGAAGCCGGAAGACGCCGCTCGGCGCGCTTCATCTTACCGCATTCTGTCGAGGGCAATCACGGCATTGTGAACTCCCTTTACAACCTCCGCGAGGAAGCCGTAATTCAGCGTGTCGTCCGTGTCGGTCGGGCGGTGATAGTTGGGGTTGCGGAGGAATGCCGTATCGGTAATCATCGCAGCGGGGAAGCCATGCTTCCAGAAGGAGGAGTGATCGGAGAGGTACAGCGGTGGCAGAAATCCGGGTGCGCTCAAGCTTTCCACATCGATGTTACAACCTTCACGCATCGCCTCGCTCACAACTCTGACCAATTTTCTGGTGCGAAAATTTCCCACTATGCCGATGAAGTTTCCATTCTTCGGATAACCCCCGATTCTCCGCATTAGCGGAAACGGATAAGATTGTTTAATATGTTCGCCCGCATACCCAATCATCTCCAGTGAGAGCATTAATTTAACTCTGATCCTATCGAGTTTCAAACGCTTCGCGTACATGCGGCTTCCCATCTTCGCGGTGTAGAAATATGGCGGCTCCTCAAGCGTAAACGCAACAAAATGGATGGGCCGCTCGTTTGGGTAATTGCGCAGGAGACGTGCCAACTCTAGCAGCCCTGCCACCCCGCTGGCGTTATCATCGGCTCCCGGCGTGCTAATGACTGTATCGTAATGAGCCCCGATGACTATGGCGGGCTTGGCACCGTCGCGACCTTGCTTCTCAACGATGAGATTCTTGACTCTTGTTGAGAATGTTCCAAACGCTTGCGCTTCCACCTTCAAGCCAAGTGCAACAAATTCCTCCTCAATGAATTCTCCTGCTCGCGTGAGATTGCCGGCCGCAAGGCCGTTCCGTGAGGGAAACTTTCGTGCAAGGACCTCAACTATTCTGCGGGCGCGGGAAGCTATTTCAAGATTCTCAGATGGTGAAGAATTTTGAGCCACCGGGGATGATACGAATTGTGTGTTCGGCTTTGGATGAGTCAGGGTGCAGAACTATGCGAGATGCCTAACTCTTCCGCATAGCGTTATTCAAAAACCGCACTAGGGGGGTCACCTGTTTGTAGGCCTGCGCAACTTCATGGACAAAATTTGGACTAAAACTTTTCTCGTGCGGCCACGTCACGCCGGCATACAGCCATTTGTATTTAAGCCACTCTGCCATCGGATGGTCGGCACGGTAGCCTTGTGGAACGCGCTGGAGTTTGTCCCCTTCAAGTTCTCCAAAACGACGTCGAAATGCTTTGTCGTTCACAATTGAAAGGAGCTCTTCTGAGCGTTCGACAAGTGCACGTCGAATCTCTCGCAATTGGTCACTTGGAGGCATGTAGACGCCTCCTCCCGCAAAAGCTTCTCCGGGCTCAATGTTAAGATAGTAGCCTGCACTTTGCTGCCAGTGGCCTTTAAGATGGAAAACTGCGGCGACGTTGGTTTTGTATGGGGCTTTGTTCTTACTGAATCGAATGTCACGGTAGATGCGAAACACCGATCGCTTCGGATGCGCTTCGATCTCAGGAGCGAACTGCACAAATTCACTCCTGAGCGCGGCAACGAGTGACTGCATCGGCAGCTTGACGAAAGCCTCATAATCCGACTTGTGCGTTTGAAACCACGGCCGATTGTTGTTCTTCTTCAACTGCTTGAGAAATTTTATCCCTTGTTCTGGAAATCCATTGAACGGTGGATAAACTTCTAAGTCGGGGAGTGGTGGACGAGTCACGGGGAATCTTGCCGATTAAATGCCAATGAGCAACCTGCTGACTTCAAGATACTTCTCACTCGTGATTTTGATTACATCGTCGGGCAAGTAGGGGGGTGGCGACTGCTTGTCCCAGCCAGTCGTTTCAAGGTAGTTTCTCACGACTTGCTTGTCGAACGAAGGCTGATCTCTTCCTGCTTTGTACTGATCCTTCGGCCAAAATCGTGACGAATCTGGCGTCAGCGCCTCATCGATCCAGATGACGGCACTGTTATCATCAAGCCCAAATTCAAATTTCGTATCTGCAATGATGATGCCTCGCGTAAGTGCATAGCTGGCTGCTTCGGTGTAGATCTTCAGACTCATCTTGCGGAGCTTCTCCGTAAGTTCCACACCGACGCGTTGTGCCATCTCGGATTCTGATATGTTGATGTCGTGCCCACTTTCTTCCTTTGTGGCGGGTGTAAAGATCGGTTCTGGAAGTCGAGAACATTGTTGAAGTCCATCGGGCAACCGCATCCCACATACACTTTTTATTTCCCGATATTCCTTCCATCCTGAACCGGCAAGATAGCCTCTCACAACACACTCGATCGGGATAACTCTCGC
The DNA here is from genome assembly GCA_023251005.1 of Ignavibacteriota bacterium. The sequence continues at coordinate 2,927 of JAHEZR010000016.1, forward strand.
TTTTCTAACGAGCATGGATCTTCCTTCGAGTATGTCTTTGTCCTTCGTCGATTGAATTGGAAAGTCTTTTACACTGCAACTGATGAGGTGGTTCGGAATGATATGAGAAAGCTTTTGAAACCAGAAAACTGAAACTTGAGTTAGTACTTTCCCTTTCTGTGGAATTCCGTTCGGCAACACCCAATCAAATGCTGAGATCCGATCCGTAGAGGCGATTAACAGTTCCTTGCCGAGATCGTAGATGTCACGCACTTTTCCCCTCCTCGGGGATTTGAGGTCCGGAACTTCCGTTTGTAAAATCACTCCTGTATCCCCAACTTGTTGAGATTCAAGAATCGAATTTGTTTTCATGGAAACGATTCTAGTCAATTTCTCCTGTTCTTGGATGCAGCTGCCGTGCGGACAAATCCTCTCGCTTTTTTGAGCCGGCCTCTTGCTTGTCGTGCGGTTACTTTCGCCTTGATCATAACAATTGCGGTCTTGACATGACCGCCTGCTTGCTTTAACACTTTTTCTGCTGTCTCATAGTCCACTCGTGCGGCGGTCATAAGTACGCGCTTTGCTCGTTCCTCGAGCTTGCGGCTTTTCATCTGCAGATCGATCATCATATTCTCGTAGACTTTCCCAAGTCGGATCATCGCTGCGGTGGTAATCATGTTCAGCACAAGTTTTTGTGCCGTACCGGATTTCATTCTTGTCGAGCCCATCACGACTTCGGGTCCAACGTCTGGACATATTGCGACATCAACATTGAGATTAAAACTGGCCCGTGGATTCGTGGTGACAAAAATAGTCTTGGCACCACGCTCTTTTGCTTGTTCAATTGCCGCAACGACAAATGGTGTTCGGCGACTTGCTGCAATTCCACACACTACGTCCCTTCCCGTAACCTTTTTCTTATCAATAACTTGTCGGCCTTCTTTTGTGCGATCCTCCGCTCCTTCGATCGAACGAAATACGGCGCGCCCTCCCCCAGCGATGACTCCTTGGATCATCTCGGGATCCGTGCCGTACGTCGGTGGACACTCGGCTGCGTCGAGAATTCCGAGTCGGCCACTCGTTCCCGCACCGACGTAGATCAATCGTCCGCCACGCTGTAATGCATCAACGACGATGTCGACAGCCTTTGCAATGTACGGAATCTCCATCGCTACCGCGAGAGGAACTTTTCTGTCCTCTGCATTGATAATTCTCAGAATCTCGCGCACCGACTTAGCGTCGATCTTCGTGCTGCGCCGATTACGCCGCTCGGTAGAGAGGGCTTGGAGTTCATTGAAGAGGCGCTTTGTGTCTGACGCGTGTGAGCTTTTCTTCAATATTCCCACTCCGGAATTATCAATTGAAATACACGATGACTGCCTTTCGGTCTGGGTTGGGTGTTGCCTGGAATCCTTGTACGGTGAGATCGGTAATGGTAATATCTCTCACGTTGCTGCTTCTTCTCGCGAATGCAATTTCCTTCTCTAGATCTCCACCTTTCATTGCTATCAAAGCTGGTGAATTGATAAATGTTTTCCTCTGATCCTGGCTCGAAACTCGAGCTGCTGGCCTGCGAAGTCGAAGAAAAGGAAAGCTCCACTCCGCCAGTTGCTTCAAGTTTGCAACTCCCCGCGTGATAACATAATCGAACTTACCCATGAACTCTTTACGCGTACCTAATTCCTCCGCTCGACCGCAATCTATCCTCGTGTCTGTCAATGAAAGCTGCTCGACCATGTCTGCGACGGCGACGGCCTTCTTCCTCACAGAGTCGATTAAGTTGAGGGACAATGCAGGTGAAAGGATCTTGAGGGGGATTCCAGGAAGACCGCCGCCAGTTCCAAGATCTAAAACTCTTCCATCGCTTAGCAGCGAAAGATGGAAGAGGATTGACGCCGAGTGGAGGATGTGGCGCTCCCAAATGTTTGGCTCGTCCTGTCGTGATATGAGATTAAGCTTCTTGTTCCAATCCAAGAGTAGTTCAACATATTCTTCTAGGAGATCGCGTTGATCATCGCTGACCGTGAAATCGTTTACGTCACAAATCGATTGGAACCAAGCTCCCTTATGCTCGATCCCAAATGCATCGGGTCTGACAGCGCCCTCACGAGATAAGGGTCTTGGATTAGACACTATCTTTCTTCAACTTGGCTGTTGTGGCACGTGGAACTCCGAGTTATGACCGAAGGTAGACCATGAGAACGGAGATATCAGAGGGTGTAACCCCACTGATGCGAGAAGCCTGGCCAATTGACCGGGGTTGTACCGTGAGTAACTTCTCCCTTCCTTCCGTCGAGATAGACTTCACCCGATTGAAATCGAAATCCTCTGGAATCTCAGAAGTTTCGTACTTGTCAACCCGAGCAATCTGCTCTTTTTGCCTCTCAAGGTATCCTTCGTATTTTGTTTCTATCTCAATTTGCTCTATCGCTTCTTCCCTAGTACGAATTCTTGCGGCGTCCTTCAACCGCCGAACGAAGGGTTGGCTACCATTTGATTCTAATTCCAATAGTGCCGACAACGTTACTCTAGGTCGTTTTAGCAGCTGCTCAAGCTTTTCGGGTTGATCAAGTGGTGATTCTCCTATCTTTTCTAAATACGGGTTAACCTCCTCGGGTGAGGCGCTTCTGCCCCGCAGGAATGTCAAACCCTCGTTAATTAGCCTCTCCTTAAGGAAGAGATTACCCAAGGTTTCCTGAGGAATCAGGCCGAATTCTCTTCCAATTCTCATCAATCTTCTGTCGGCATTATCCTGCCTAAGGATTAGTCGGTATTCCGCTCTCGATGTGAACATGCGGTACGGCTCGTCAGTACTCTTGTTCACTAAATCATCTATCAGGACGCCGATGTACGCTTCCGATCTTTTTAGGATAAATGAATCCTCTCCCCTCACCGTGAGAGCGGCATTTATGCCAGCCATGATTCCCTGAGCAGCTGCTTCCTCATATCCAGAAGTCCCGTTGATCTGCCCAGCGAAGAATAGGCCCTCTACTAGTTTAGTTTCCAACGTTAACTTTAGCTGATGGGGCGGAAAGTAATCATATTCGACTGCGTAGCCAGGGCGAAGCATTGTAACCTTTTCAAGACCAGAAATTGTCCTAAGTCCTTGATATTGAATATCTTCTGGCAGGCTAGTAGAGAAACCGTTGACGTATACCACATGGGTATTGTATCCCTCGGGTTCTAGGAAAATGTGGTGCCTATCCCTCTCTGAAAAGCGCACTATCTTATCCTCAATTGAAGGACAATACCTCGGGCCACGCCCTCTTATCAGCCCAGTAAACATTGGAGACCTGTCAAATCCCTTTTGCAGAACCGTGTGTGTTTCTGGGTTTGTGTACGTGAGATACATCGGAATGAGCGCTTGGGTGATTGCTTCCGTATGGTAAGAGAATGGCTTCGGAGGATTATCGCTAGGTTGTTCATCTACCTGGTTGAAATCAATAGTGTTTATGTCCACGCGTGGGGGAGTGCCGGTTTTCAGTCTACCACTTACAAAACCTAGACTTTCTAGGCACTGCGTGAGGCTGTCTGCTGCAGACTCACCAAATCTTCCACCAGCCCGGCTTTTTAAGCCAGTATGCATTAATCCACGTAAAAATGTGCCTGCACAGAGGATAAGTGTCTTACACTGAAGAAAAGCACCTATTGCGGTTTGGACACCGAATAGCTTGACTCTACCTGGCTTGCTATTCGCCATTGTGAAAAAGTTTACAATTGTATCCTCTGCCAGCTCGAGAAGAGCCTGCTTTTCTGCTTTACGAAGTGCTTCTTCCGAATAAAGTTCTCGATCATTCTGACATCGAGGGGACCAAACCGATGGACCTTTTGAGGTGTTGAGCATTCTGAAGTGAACTCCGGTCGCGTCTGCAATTTTGCCCATTTCGCCACCTAGGGCATCGATTTCGCGGACTAGGTGGCCTTTAGCTGTGCCTCCAATCGCTGGATTGCAGGACATCCTACCTACCGAACGTTTCTCCATCGTCATCATTAGCGTTGCACAGCCCATCCGAGCGGCGGCAAGTGCGGCCTCCACTCCGGCGTGGCCCCCTCCTACTACTATGCAATCGTAGTCCTTTCGGTTATAACTCATGTCGTAAGAGTGGGTTTCACGTGAAACTGATGGTCATTTTCCTATGCAGAAGTTTGTGAAGATGTTGTCTATGATGTCTTCTGTAGTCACGACTCCAACGATTTCTCCGAGATAATCAAGGGCGGCTCGAATATCTAGAGTTGTAAATTCGCCACTTCTGCCAGAATTAAGCGATTCCAGTGCCATGTCAAGATGCCTCAGGGCCTTGGACAACGCTTCCTTGTGCCTTAAGCTGGTTATTGTAACTCCAGACTCACTGGCGGGTAACCTGCTAGTGAACACACTTTCGACCATAGTTTTTCTGAGCTCATCAAGCCCATGGTGTCTGGCGGCCGAAACCCTTACCTCTCGGAGACCGGGTGACAAACCGAGGCTCATTAGGTCAAAGTTTTGACCATTCTTGAGGAGATCTAGCTTGTTTAGTACAACAATGCACCTATCCTCGAAGTCATTTAACTCCTTCCGGATTGCGCTGACCACGCGAAGATCTGACTCTTCCAGAGGACTTGACAAATCAAAAACCAGCAGAATCAGGTCGGAAGAAGCAATTTGGCGCTCAGTTCGCTTAACACCCTCAATTTCCACAGGGTTGTCTGAATCGCGAAGTCCGGCTGTGTCGACCACCCGAAACAGGATTCCTTCGAAATTGATGTTCTCCTCAATAATGTCTCTGGTTGTGCCTGGGATGTTTGTGACTATAGCGCGGTTTTCATTTAGGAGAGCATTTAGGAGGCTCGATTTCCCAACATTCGGTTTCCCAGAGATTACGACTTTGACCCCTTCGCGGAACACCTTTCCAAAACTGAAAGTGTTCACTAAACCTTTCAATTCAAACAATATAGCGGTAACTCTACTTGAAAGCTCTTGTTTGCTTGCCAATTCGATATCTTCTTCAGCGAAGTCGAGTTCTAGCTCCAAAAGGCTGCTGGCGTTAATTAATTCGTCCCTCATTCTATTGATCGCTTTTGATAACCGGCCTTCCAATTGTTGAAGTGAACTCTTGTGGGAAAGCTCCGATCGGGAGTGAATGAGATCCGCCACGGCCTCCGCTTGTGAGAGATCAATGCGCCCATTGAGAAAGGCTCGCTTCGTGAACTCACCTGGCTGCGCAAGCCTTGCGCCCGATTGAAGAATCGCCTCCAACACCTTTTGGGTGACGAGTATACCGCCATGACAGCTGATCTCCACACTGTCTTCCACGGTATAGGAGTGCGGGCTCCTGAAAACGGTAGCAACAACTTCATCGATGGCTTGCCCATGAAGATCGACGATGTACCCGAAGTGGGCCGTGTGCGAACAGGCAGCCCTAAGTGTCGTTTTTCCGCGGAAGACGTTGCTGCCAATTTCGAGAGCGTCTTTCCCGCTGATGCGGATCACAGAGATTCCTCCTTCTCCGATCGGCGTGGCAATGGCCGCTATCGTGTCATCGTCATGTTTCATGCTGACCTCTCTGAATCGAACCTTTGGGAAACTCTAACTAACCATATTAAAAAGTTTCGCTCATAAAATCAACACAACCTATAAACGTGAAATCAAACGGATGGGATTTCTTTTCTCACCTGATCACAAAAAGAAAAAGCCCGAATATAATTACCGGGCCTCTTGCTACGTCGAAGGTAGAACTAGAATTTATCTTTTCAACCTCGGGAGGTTCATTCTGTTGAATACTCCCTTGGATTTTTTCTTACCTTCTTCGCCCACTTTTTTTAGGACAACCTGATCGCCCGCATGCTTCGTTGTCCAGAGTTGCTGTCCAATTGCAAGAAGATTGAAGACGCTATAATACAGATTTAGTCCTGACGGAAGTGAATTGAAAATCCATGTCATCAGCAGCGGAAGAAACCACACCATCATTTTTTGACGAGGATCTTTCACGGTCATTTTCTGCTGGACAAACATTGTGACTCCCATGAACACTGCCAGACCGCTCACCTGGGAAATGTTGAGAATTGGAATGGTGAATGGAAAATGGGCGATGGTGTCGGGTGTGGACAGGTCTTTGATCCACAGTACGAAAGACGCCTGCCGCAGCTCAATCGCTGCACGAAAAACCGCCCACAGTGCATACAAAATAGGCATTTGCGGGAGTAGGAGCAAGCAGCCGCTAGCGGGATTCACGCCATACTCCTTGTATAACTTCATCACTTCGCGATTCATTTTTTGTGGGTCTTCTTTGTACTTCTCCTTCAGCTCCGTCATCATCGGCTGCAGGGCCTGCATCTTCTTCATCGATTTCATGCTGCTGTGTGTGAGTGGATACAAAAGCAATCGAATGATGATTGTAAAGATGATGATCACGAAACCGTAGTTGGGTATGATCGTGTGCAGAAATTTGAAGAGTGGCAACATGAAGTAGATTGAGATCGGTCGTATGATCCACTCTAATCCAAAACTCATCATCCGCTCTAATTGGACGTCGTACTTTTTCAAAAGATAGAAATCCAGAGGACCGAGGAAGACGGTACACGTTGCACTCTCCTTGGTGGATCCTTTGAATGGTTCTTTCAATGCAAAGGAATATACTTCTTTCACGCCGTTGTCTGGGAGATGATGCTTGACACCTGCAAGATATGCACCACTGGCTTTCCGGTCGCTCGAGATAAACGCGGCCGCGAAATACTTTGTCCTCGTTGCGACCCAATCCGTTGATCCCGATGGATTCAGTTTCTGTTCCTGGTCAAAGCTTTGGGCGTCAAGCTCAACAAGCTCTCCGCCGATGTGCGCATAAGCAGAAGCAAATGATGCCTCATCGACACTGTTCACTTCCGTCAAACGAAGCCCGTTCTCCCAAATAATTTGGTACTCGAAGTTTGACACGATCGCCTGCATGTTCTCAAATTGTACCGTGACATTAAATGAGTAGTGCTCGTTATCAAACTGGAAGCTTTTCACTATTCGGCTGTTACTGTTAACTTCCAGGACTAGGTCGAGTGTGTAACCGTCTTTTCCGGTCAGTGCAACCTTCTCCCAATTATTATAACTCCCATCGAAATATAATGTCTTCGTGTTAATTATCTTACCATCCGACGAGGTGAATAAAACGCTGAAGTCTCCGCCCTTCTCGAGGTCAACAAGCTGCACCGGAGAGCCGTCCCAAGTTTTGAACTTTTTCAGTTCCCACTTCCGAATTACTCCACCTTTCGTTGAGATTTCAGCTCTATAGAGATCCGTTTCAACGATGAGGGTTCTCTCAACTCCCGTTGCGAGATGGGCAAAGTACGTTCCAAGGGTGTCTTGCGCGCTCCGTAGTGGCTCTGGTTTCTTCTCGGTTCTTTTCACCGAATCGACTGATGGCAGATGTGCGGTAATTGTATCGGGGCGGGGCGGTCGCGGTTTCGGCTGCTGAGGAACTGTCCACCACATCCACGTGAGTAAGATAAGACCGATGAGGACGAATCCTATTGTTGTCTGTTTATCCATTATGACTCGAAGCTAACTTAAGGGCAGAGTAAAACAAATCAACCAGTCACTCAACGGGATCGTAGCCGCCCGGGTTAAAAGGATGACATCGACTTAAGCGCTTCAGCGAGAGTATGAGGCCTTGAATGAAGCCGAAGCGTCGGAATGCTTCGAGCGAATACGACGAACATGTGGGGTAAAATCTGCAGGTGTTTGCCGGCAGGACAGGAGAGATGAAAAGCTGGTACAACTGTATGGTGAATGCTACGACGTGCTTCATTCTAATGCTATGGCTTTCTGCAAGATACCCTGGATGTCTCCCTCAACCTCAGTATACTGTACTTTCCTGACCCGGGGATTTCTGTCTCCCCGAAACAAGAACACAAGTGAAAACTTTTTCCCCCTCTCAACTGCTGATTTAACGAACGGCATCTTGTTCCTCCGATATGCTTCTCGCATCAAGCGACGTACTCGATTGCGGGCCGCTGCAGATCTCACTCGCCGAGTTACGGCAAAACCAATTCGAATAGGAATGCGCTCATTAAATTTTTTGTCAACCGGAAGTAGATAACCTTGGATGAGTGTACCCCGGAGGACGCTGCCCGTTAAGAGAACTTCCTTAAATCCGTTATGTCCCCGGAGGATCTCGGCTTTGGGTAGAGTTTGTTGCTCCCTGACTTGTTCCGTCGAGGCGATAGCCATTTAAGAACCCTTAACCGGGCTAGAAAAACTATCGATCACTTACCGTCAAGGCGTGTCGCCCCTTGGCGCGCCTTCGGCTTAAGACTTTCCGGCCCGCTTTGGATTTCATTCTCGCCCGGAAGCCGTGGGTCCGTTTCCTTTTTGTCAAGCTTGGCTGAAATGTTCGCTTCATTCCCGGGAGACCTCCAACTCAACAAGTTTTATAGATGCATGTGTAAGTGAAAAAAGAGGGTCGTCCACTTTTTCTGAACAATCCTCTTCGGTTTCTAATCTATGATAGAGAAATGTCTGCTCAAATACAACTTCATCGCATCGGCTCCCGAAAAATTCTCTTGCATTGACCTCGGACATTTTGTATAATGCACGTGTAACCCGCAAGGTGTTCAATGTGCATAACGTGTCGATAATTTCTCTCCACGGCTCACCCTTGTAATCTCTTGTAACTCAAGCACTAGTTCGTTCACCATTTACCTGTTGACAGGTAACTGCGGCATCCTTACTATGCTTTGAAATTCAATGACTTAGGGCTGTATAATTTATGTGAATAATTGTTGAATATCTCTAAGTCTCTGATTCCCGAAATTGCCCTCGAGTTGACAAAAGTGTGAAGAGGTTGTTGATAACTCGAACCAAAAACTCTATCTATAGCTTGCTCAAAACGTTACGCGTGGATTTCTCTATCGCCATTCCCTCCAATGAAAGACAACGGTTCATCTGACATCCTAAGAGTCTGGAACGATTGTCTGTCTCTAATCAAGCCGACTGTGACCATGCAAAGCTTCAAGACGTGGTTTGAACCGATCGTCCCACTTAAGCTCGAGAACGGTGAGCTCAAGATCCGCGTACCCAGCCAATTCTTCTATGAGTGGCTCGAGGAGCGCTACTATCCTCTGATCACCAAATCGCTTGCAGATGTGCTTGGGCGGGAAGTCAAAGTCACATATGCGATTGCGGCAGATGACTCCTCGATACCCACCCTTTCTGCCGAAAGCCCAAAAACAGAAAGCCTTTCTACAGACACCTCTCATTTGAATCAAGCATCGGGCCTAGCCTTGCTTCATCAAAAGAATGCAGGCGACTCCTCGTTGTACCAGAAAGTTTCCAGCCCCTCCGTCCGGACCCGCACCTCGGCGAACGGTTCTATGCCCACATTCAACAGCTATTTACATCCTCGCTATACTTTTGAAAACTTCATTAAAGGTGACAGTAATCAGCTTGCACGTGCTGCTGCACTTGCCGTGGCAAACAACCCGGGCGGTACCTCTTTCAATCCGCTCGTCATCTACGGTGGCGTCGGCCTTGGGAAAACGCACTTGATTCAAGCGATTGGGAACCACGTCCTACGGAATCAGAAAGCGAAACGCGTTCTTTATGTGTCAAGTGAGAAATTTACGGTTGACTTCGTCGATTCGATTCAACGTGATACGATTAACGACTTCTCCAACTTCTACCGCAGTATGGATCTGCTGATCGTGGATGACATTCAATTCTTTGCAGGGAAGGAAAAGACACAAGATAGTTTCTTCCACACTTTTAATACCCTTCATCAACTTGGCCGTCAAATAGTTCTCTCAAGCGACAGACCATCAAAGGAATTAAAAGGGCTCGACGAGCGGCTCATCTCAAGGTTTCAGTGGGGCCTTACTGCCGATATCCAACCTCCGGATCTTGAGACACGCATTGCCATCCTTTGGAAGAAGAGTGAGGAGGACAAGATTGAACTCCCACAAGAGGTAATTGAATTCATTGCTGCCAATGTTACCTCCAATATCAGAGAACTCGAGGGATGCCTGATCGGCTTACTGGCGAAAGCTTCTCTGGAAAATAAAGAAATAAATCTGGATCTAGCTAAAGAAGTGCTGAAAACAGTCGTGGGAACGGTGAAATTCCACATCACGATTGAGGGAATTCAGCGGAGTGTGTGCGAATTCTTTGACATGGCGGAAGATCTCATCCGTGCGAAGACTAGAAAACAGGAAGTGGTGAATGCAAGGCAAATTGCAATGTACCTTGCGAAGGAATTAACAAATTCCTCCCTGAAGACAATTGGTCTCCACTTTGGAGGCCGCGATCACAGTACGGTAATTCATGCGTATCAAACTGTTGAAGACCAGATGAAAACGGGTGAGAAGTTTAGGAACACAGTAGCCCAGATCAGAAAGAAGATAGAACTGGCTGGTAGATAGAACTCTGTGTCTTATTTCCAGAAAACCAAAAGCCCGATCTCATATCTATCGAGACCGGGCTTTTCAGCTTCAAGTTCAAAAGTCCGTGTACAAACTGAGGAAAGCT
>JAHEZR010000110.1 GCA_023251005.1 Ignavibacteriota bacterium
GCGCGAGATCCTTCGCCTCGCGCGCGAATCAGTTCATCGGACTGTGCTGGGGAAAGAGATGCCAAAACCAGTATCCACATCTGCTGTACTCCAGGAACCTTGCGGGGCTTTTGTAACTTTGATCGAGCGCGGGCAATTGAGAGGTTGTATTGGGTATACGGAAGCAGTAAGACCTCTCGCGGAGGTCGTTTGTGAAGTAGCTGCGAAGGCCGCGGTGGACGACCCGCGCTTTTCTCCTGTAGGTGAAGAAGAACTAATGGACATCGAGTTGGAAATCTCAGTCCTTTCTCCGCTCGAAAAAATCTCCAGCCCCGAGAAAATCGAAGTTGGAAAACACGGGATTCTATTGGAGAATGGGTACTTCCGTGGCTTGCTCCTCCCCCAGGTCGCGGTGGAATATAACTGGGACCGCGAAGCATTCCTCGAAAATACGGCTCGGAAGGCCGGCCTTCATCCAGATGCTTGGAAGGACAGCAATTCAGCAATCTATACGTTTACCGCGGAAATCGTTCGTGAGCGGGATTTTAAGAGTGAGAGTTAGACTTAGCTTGGAGATATGAGATAATGGTAGCCACAGTTTCCGTACGGGAGCCTGCAGTTGCGGGGATGTTCTATCCTCAAGATCGAAACGTTCTGACACATGAGGTGGATGCCTTGCTGAGGCGCGCGGACTTGAAGAAGATTGACGGCGAACTACGTGGCCTCATTTCTCCTCACGCGGGATACATTTACTCTGGCTACACCGCTGCAAACGGCTATAAATTGCTTCAGGGAAAAAATTTCGAAACGGTCGTCATCATTGGCCCAAGTCACCGTGAATACTTCAGAGGGATCTCAATATTCCCGGGTTCAGCGTATCGTACACCGCTGGGGCTTCTGGAAGTGGACGACGCATTGCGGTCCGAAATGATTCGGGATGGAGGGGTAATCTTCTCGTCAATACTCGGTCATCGTGAAGAGCATGCGGTGGAGGTCCAGCTTCCGTTCCTCCAGAGAGTGCTGGGGCAATTCAAAATCCTCCCTATCGTTATGGGAGATCAGGGGAGGGAGTATTGCCTCTTGTTAGGCGAAAAGTTAGCAGAGGTATTGAATGGGAAAAAAGTTCTATTGGTTGGCAGTACTGATCTCTCTCATTACCATTCTTACGATGTCGCATGTGAGTTAGATCGAATCATCATCGAAGATGTGCGAGATTACAGTGAGGACCGCTTGCTGAATGATTTGGAAATGCACCGTGCCGAAGCGTGCGGTGGAGGACCAATGGCTGCGACTTTGATCGCGTCGAAAAAACTTGGAGCAGATTCTGTAGAGATACTCCACTATTGTAATTCGGGTGATGTCACTGGTGATCGAGAAGGAGTTGTCGGATATCTTTCTGCGGCGGTTGTGAGGAGGCGGAAATGAAACGACGAGGAAAATCATCTCGCCGAAAGCCACTCCTCTCCTTCATTGGTGCGGGAAGTGTGGGGACGGCATTTGCAACGGCGCTCCAATCGCGAGGCTACCGGATCCAATCTGTTATCAGTTTGAAATCGGACTCCGCAAAACGCATGGCAAGGCGAGTCAAGGCACCGAGCGCATCCATTCGTCTTGAGGATCTCGCCAGGGAGAGTGAGGTGATCTTCATCACAACTCCCGATCAATCGATTGCACCCACAGCTTCTGCGTTATCTCGGATGGATCAATTTAATTTCTCCAAAATGATTTTCGTTCATACTTCCGGAGCATTGGGAAGTGAGTTACTCTCGCCGCTCGCAAAGAAAGGCGCACATGTCTTATCTCTCCATCCCATCCAATTATTTCCACGAAAAGCAAAACCCCGTGATCTGGCCAGACGACTTTCAGGAATATATTTTGGTGTCGAAGGAGATGCAGTCGGTTTAGCGGCTGGGAAAAAACTGGTTCGTGATATAGGGGGTAGGGCTCTCCTGATTCGAGAGGAGTTGAAACCTCTTTATCATGTCGCCTGCGTCGTAGCATCAAATTATCTTGTAGCATTGATGAGCCTGCTTGAAGAGGTTTACAGCAAGCTTTCAGTCCAGGATGGAAAGTTCATGAACGTCTTCGAAAAGCTTATTGGCTCGACAATTGATTCAGTTAGAACTACTTCGCCTCGCGACGCGCTCACAGGTCCGATTGAGCGCGGAGATGTGAACACCATCCGTCTTCATCTGAAGGAGCTCAATCGAGCGCTTCCGTATCTTGTTCCATTCTACACAGTGATGGGGATGGAGACAATCAGACTCGCTGTAAAGAAGGGATCCCTCACGACGAAGCAAGCTGCGGTTCTTCTCGATGCGATGAGCAATTACATCCGAAGAGAAGCACCGAGCGAGCTGTTAGCGCACTATCAAGACCACAAGAATTAACGATCGAGACGTGTTGGTGGATTACCACACGCATACAAAGCTTTGCAAGCACGCCGAAGGTGTCGCAGAGGATTATGTGCGGAAGGCTCTCGAATTGGGGCTTGACGAAATCGGATGCTCGGATCACTCACCACTTCCAAACGGATTCGATATTGAGCATCGGATGACCGTCGGAGAATTCACGAATTCATATCGTCCGTGGGTCAATGAGGCCAAAGAGAAATTCGACAAGAAGATCAAAGTAAAATATGGAATCGAGGCAGATTATCTTCCTGGCACGGAAGTATTCATGGGAAAATTTCTTGATGAAAATGATTTTGATTACGTCATCGGCTCGGTTCATTTCCTGGGTGAGTGGGGATTTGACAACTACAAAAATGTTTACAGATATGAAGAGAAGGACGTCTATGATGTTTACGTAGAGTATTTTACCGCGTTGAAGAATGCAGCTGCATCCGGGCTCTTTGACATTGTTGGTCATCGTGATGTGGTGAAAGTTTTCGGCTATCGACCTGATCGTGATTATACGGATGTGCTGAGGGATACGATGAAAGCCATAAAAGAAAACGATCTCGTTGTAGAAATCAACACGTCAGGCTTGCGCAAACCCGTCCGTGAGATTTATCCCAGCGAAAAAATTCTTGAGATGATACGCGAGATGCGAATCCCGCTGACACTGGGTTCTGATTCACACAAGCCCGAGGATGTTGGACGAGATTTTGATCGCGCTGTTGAACTTGTGAGAAAGTACGGCGATGGAAAGATCACTCTCTTCGAGAAACGCCAGCGTCGAGAGGTTACTGTGTAAGTGAGGGGAAACCCTACACGAGGAGGATCAGATCTAATGAAGGCACTAATCGCATCCGGCGGTCGTGGGACTCGGCTGCGGCCGATTACGCATACCCAAAACAAGCATCTCATCCCGATCGCCAATAAGCCGATCCTTTACTACGCTATCGAGGCAGCGGTTAAAGCCGGCATCAAAGAAATCGGGATCGTGCACAATGCAGACAGTCAAGAAGTACCCAATTATGTCGGTGATGGGTCCAAGTGGGGCGTGCGTATTACGTACATCCCACAAGCGACTCCGGGTGGACTCGCGGAAGTTGTCGGGCTGGCGGAGCGCTTCGTTGGGAAAGAGAAGTTTGTCTTCTACCTAGGGGACAATATGGTTGTCGTCGACTTGAAACAGTTTATCGAGAAGTTTGAGCGGGATGGCTGCAATTGCTTCTTAACTCTTGCGAGAGTGAAAGATCCAGAGCGGTTTGGTGTTCCAGAGATCAAAGACGGAAGGATTGTTCGAGTGGAGGAAAAGCCCCAGGTACCGAAGAGCCAGTACGCTGTCGCGGGCATTTATTTATACGACCATCACATTTTCGAGGCGGTGAAGAATCTAAAGCCGAGTGCACGAGGCGAGCTCGAGATCTCAGATGCTCACCAGTATTTAATTGATCGCGGCTACAAGCTTGGCTATGCTGAGATCACTGGTTGGTGGAAGGATACCGGAAAACCTACCGACCTCCTCGAGGCGAACCGGCTAGTTCTCGACAATATGACGCCTCGAATCGAGAGTGACATTGATCATCTTTCCGATGTTGTGGGCAAAGTGGTGATCGAAGGCGGAACAAAAATCTTGAACAGCAAGATTCGCGGACCGGCGATCATCGGAAAGGACTGCGTCATTGAAAACAGCTACATCGGACCATTCACGTCCATTGGCGACCGAACGGAAGTAAAGGACAGCGAGGTTGAATACAGCATCGTCCTGAGGGACTGCAAAATCCGCAGCGTAGGAATTCGCATTGAAGGAAGCATCCTCGGTAACGACGTCGAAATCGTTGAAGCGACTGGTAAGCCCCAGGTCCATCGTTTCATGATTGGGGATCAGAGCCGAGTGGAGATTGCAAAGTAACCTGTATGTCAATGGCAATTAGCTGACATTGAGAAACGTCCTCTACAGCGCGAGAGATCGCATCGCCTTCGTCACCATAAACCGTCCTGAAAAACTCAACGCGCTCAACTCCGCGACGAAGTCCGAGCTATTTGAAGTATTCAACAAAATCAAGAACGATTCGGCTGTCGATGTCGTTATTATCACAGGAGCTGGTGACAAGGCTTTCGTCGCAGGTACGGACATTGCTGAGCTCGTCAATCTCGACGCCACGTCGGGGAAAGAGTTCTCTGAAAAAGGACAAGAGATTTTCAACCTTATCGAAAACCTCGGCAAACCCGTGATCGCGGCCGTCAACGGATAT
Source organism: Ignavibacteriota bacterium (assembly GCA_023251005.1). The sequence goes on from JAHEZR010000110.1 coordinate 4,625, forward strand.
GCACTTGGCGGTGGTTGTGAACTTGCACTAGCCTGCCACCTCCGCATTGCCTCG
>JAHEZR010000111.1 GCA_023251005.1 Ignavibacteriota bacterium
AGAATTCGCTATTCAAGTGGCTGTTCCTTCCCTCTTCCCTTACTCGCTCCAATTTCCATTGCTTCTTTCCTCAATATTTCTCAAATTCCCTCCGCACGTATTGAGAGGCATGAATGTGTGAATGCTAGATAGAATCCACGACCGTCAAGCCATCGTTAGGGGAAAAACTCTTGGAAAATCCGAGCATCGAAGACCTCATCGACCAGTACCACGCCGCCTACTCAAAGATTCGACTTGGGATTGAGGGATTGACGGAAGAAGAGATGCATTTCAAGCCAGCCCCGGACAGGTGGTCAATCAACGAGATCGTTGTCCACTTGTGCGATAGTGAGATCAACGCTGTCCAGCGAATGCGAAAGATTATCGCTGAGGAAAATCCCTTCCTTGCCGCGTACGATCAAGACCAGTGGGTCCGGAATCTCGATTACCAGCACCTCGATGCGACCGTCGCCCTTGCGACGTTCGGGATGCTTCGTGAAAGCACTGTTCCGATCCTTCGGAAGCTCCCGGCGGAATCATGGGCGCGGAAAGGAAACCATGAAGAGCGCGGCCCGATTACTCTACTCGACATGTTGAAGACCTATGCCGAACACGGCGACCGTCACCTTGGACAAATCCTCCGTAACAAACAGCTGCTGAAAAAGTAACTCGATGGTCGACCCTGTTCTGTTTAAAAATGTTGCGCTCCTTTTTCACCTCATCGGCTTCGGGATGATTGCAACTCTTCTCTTCTCAGGACCGATAGCTGAAAGGCGATTCCGAAAGGCTGAAACGCTTGAGGCTAAGGTGGCTCTCCAGCGAGTTATAAGGAGCATCGGGCTCATCTCACCGCTGGCAGTCCTTCTCCTCCTTGCTTCGGGATTCGGGAATATGTACTATGCCCGACTTGGTCCTTTTACCGCCGGGTGGCTTACGGCGAAAATCATTTTCTTTGGTATCGCAATTGTCAACGGTATCATGGCAGGTGCTCGCGGCAGCAAGCGCGGAAAGTTGCTCGCCCGTCTCGCAAGGGGTGAGACCGTTCCAGGTGCCCTCCCGGACATGCAGCGTTATAATAAGCAACAATCAATCTTCTACATTACACAGACAACCCTCGTGCTTATCATCCTCGTCCTCTCAGTCTTTAAACCGGAATAAGATCCAACCCTATCCTGATCAGGTCAGCCTATGGATCCTTCACTTGTTACGACTGCATTCGCACTCGACGGATACCGTATAGTTCGAAATCTGGGAATTGTGCGTGGCATCACAGTGCGGTCGCGTTCAATCTTCGGAAATATTGCCGCGTTTCTGCAAATCATCGTGGGCGGGAATATAACAGTCTATACTGAGCTCTGCGAGAGAGCACGTAAAGAAGCCTACGAGATCATGATTCAACATGCAGAGCAAATGGGTGCGAACGCAATCATCGGAATGCGTTATGATGCCAACGATGTCGCCGGTGGAGTCACAGAAGTCTTGGCGTATGGAACCGCTTGCGTCGTGGAAAAGAATTAGGGTAATTTTTTCCATTCTATCTTAAGGTGCAGTCAATGAGCAGAAAGTTTCGAGAGTTCCTTATCATCTCGTGTTCTGTCACGCTTCTGAAAGCTCAGCCCCAGTCCCCAAGTCTCATCGATCACCGCTTGGACTGGAACCAGATTACCACCGAGACGACGAAGATTCTCCAGGACCTTCTCCGGATCAATACGACGAATCCACCCGGAAACGAACTCGCCGCCGCAAAGTACTTCCAGGAATTACTCTCCAGAGAGGGAATTCCCTCTGAAATCCTCGAGGCAGCGCCGGGTCGCGGAAGCATCATCGCAAGACTTAAGGGAAATGGAACTAAGAGACCTCTTCTCCTCATGGGGCATCTCGACGTGGTCGGAGTTGAAAAAGAGATGTGGAGCGTTGACCCTTTTGGCGGTGTCATAAAAGGCGGAATTCTCTACGGACGAGGTGCTCTCGACGATAAAAGCATGTGCGCTGCCGAAGCGGCGGTTATGCTTCTCCTCAAGCGAAACGACATCAAACTTTCTCGCGATGTAATCTTCCTTGCTGAAAGCGATGAGGAATCCAGCGGCGAACACGGCATGGTCTGGCTCGTCGATCATCACCTTGACAAAATTAATGCAGAGTTTGCGATTAACGAGGGCGGCCGTATCGTGAAGAAACATGGCGAAGTCCAATACGTTGGTGTGCAAAACACAGAAAAACAGTATTACGACATTAAACTCACGGCGGAAGGAACTGCCGGGCATGCTTCAATCCCTAAACCCGACAATGCAATCTATCGACTTGCGAGGGCGCTCGAGCGGCTATCACATTATACAGCGCCAGTGAAATTAAACTCTACGACCAGAGCTTTTTTCAAGGGATTGGCAACCGTCGAACACGACCCTCTTTCATTCTATATGGAAAACCTTGAGACTCCTGGGTTAGCCGACTCCGCAACGCGCGAAGTGAGTAAAATCCTCGAGTACAGTTCCATGTTGAGAAATTCGATCTCCCCCACTCTTCTGAATGCAGGCATTCGAGTCAACGTTATCCCGAATAGAGCCGAGGCCAATCTCAACTGTCGTCTCGTCCCGGGCGAAAAAGTCGAAAACTTCATCAACGAAATGAGAAGAGTTATCGCTGATGATGAGATCAAGATTGAATACGAGAGACCCCTCGTTGCAGAGCCGGAGGCGTCCTCTTTCGAGAACGATATCTTTCAAGCTGTTTCGCATGTCGCAAAGGAGATGTACCCGAATGCCGTCACGGTGCCTTACATGTCGACAGGTGCTACTGACTCGAGAGCACTACGCGCGAAGGGAATGCAAGCCTACGGCCTGCTCCCCTTCCCCATCGACCCAGAGGACATTATGCTCATGCACGGAAATGACGAGAGGATCAGCCTCGATTCGTTCAAGAAGGGAATCCAGCTACTCTACGCGGTGACCGTTGATGTTGCGAAGTAGCCAATCCACCCGATGAACTGAATAAATGGAAATACAAGGCAAAACAGTTCTTGTGCTTGGCGGGTGGGGCTTGGTTGGCTCCGCCGTCTGTCGACGGATTTTCGCTGAGAAGCCGGGGCGCATCGTTGTGACTTCCCTTCTTCGAACTGAGGCGGAGGAAATCGTCAAGGCGTTGAGACAAGAATATCCGAAACACGGAAAAGAATTTTTCACTCCATGGTGGGGAAACATCTTCGTCAGGCACGAACTCAAAGACTACCCGCGTGAAGAGATTCTCAAAGACAGGCGATTACGTGCGAAACTCCTCGATGATGTGCTCGAAGAGTTGAACGACAAAGTTTTGAGACGCTCGGCTATTTTTCGACTTCTTGAAAAATTCAGACCCGAGATCATTGTCGATTGCATCAACTCGGCGACGGCAATCGCCTATCAAGATCTTTTTCAGAGCGCACGGGACGTCTTGCAGAAGCTGAAGAAACCTCGCTTGACTGAACAATTCACAGAATCTGCCGAGAGGCTCCTCTGCACGCTCTACACGCCTCAGCTCATTCGTCATGTGCAGCTTCTCTATCGTTCGATGCACGAGGCTGGAACGAAAATCTACGTCAAAATCGGAACGAGCGGAACGGGTGGGATGGGACTCAATATCCCTTACACTCATAGCGAGGAGCGGCCTTCTTCGGTTCTGTTAAGCAAATCTGCCGTCGCAGGAGCTCACACACTGCTGCTCTTCCTCATGGCAAGAACGCCGGATGCGCCCATCACAAAAGAGATCAAGCCGACTGCGGCAATCGCATGGAAAAAAATTGGCTATGGCGAAATCCGGAAACGTGGAAAACCCATTCGTCTGTATGACTGCCCTCCCGAAAAAGGGATTCGTCTGAAGGGAACTTTAAAACTGAAACCATCTGCTGATGAGAAGAACAGGTGGAAACCTCTCGAAGAGACATTGAAGTCAGTCTACATAGATACCGGAGAGAATGGAATTTTCTCACGAGGAGAATTTGAGGCGATCTCAACCCCCGGCCAGATGGAGTACGTTACTCCCGAAGAAATTGCCGAGGATGTTGTGTTTGAGATCAAGGGAGGAAGCAGCGGACATGATATTATCAATGCGCTGGATAATGCTACCCTTGAGCCAACCTACCGTGCGGGTTTTCTCTTCGATAGCGCAATTAAAACAATGGACCAGTTGGAGAAAAAGCACAACGTATCGAGCGTTGCGTTCGAAATCCTCGGACCTCCCCGTCTCTCAAAGTTGCTCTATGAAGTCCATCTTCTCCGGCTGGCTTGCGGAGATATGAGGACGGTCATCGAAACGAAAGCAGAGGTTCTGGCGAAGAAGCTCACCCAAATTCTCGAGCGAAACAAACTTCTCCGCGCTCAGATCATCTCGATTGGTGTCCCGATCCTTCTCGCCGATGGAAAGACTCTTCTTCGCGGCGAAGAGATCAAGATTCCACCATATCGTGAAGAGAACGAGTTGAAGATTACCCCCGCTCTCATCGACCACTGGGCACATGACGGATGGGTGGACCTTCGAAAAGACAACATGGAACTTTGGCGTTTGCGGTTTCGAAAAATCATGGAGGGATCGGAGCAGATTTCGAGGGACGAGACCAGCTCGAGATACCTCCGAACAAGAGCGTACTGGAAAGATTTCAAAGGAATCGATCCTGGAAAAATAGTCGGTTGGGTTTTCACAGAAGAAGAGCACGGGAAGAG
>JAHEZR010000112.1 GCA_023251005.1 Ignavibacteriota bacterium
CCAACACACGGGGCAATCCAGAACGGCCTGCTCACCATTTACAAAATTCAGAAGAATCACGAGAAGGCGATCGAATACGCAGAGAAGTACGTTAAAAGCTATCCCCAGGGCTTCAGCATCTTGGTAGAAGCCTATGCCAACGCATCACGGTTCGTGCACGCGGACAACCTTCTTGAAATTAGACTGACTGATTTATCTTCACCGGAGGCAAAGCGAGAATTATTAGTCGGAGCTGGCTGGGCTTACAATGGTCAAAAGAAATATGAGAAGGCTTATCAACTTTTCACTCGAGCTCTCAGCCTTGACCCTGATGGCAAAGATGTTGGCGTTTTGAACGGCGTGGGATGGAATTTGATTTATCAGAAGAAATATCCAGAAGCAGAACAATTTTTCCTTAAGGGACTTGCGGTAAATCCTCGTCATATCCCGATCTTGAATGGACTAGCCGAATTGAATTTCAGACGCAAGGACTATGAGTCAGCAAAACGTTACCTCGAGAATTTTCTTAGTGAGTCGGAAAAAAGTTACCTCCAGGGTGATCTCACTGCCTCTGGTTATCGCCAGAACAGAAAACATGTTGAGTTAAGCTATGGCGTAATAGATCTTCTGAGGAAAAACTGGGTAGTAGCGGAACAACACTTGAGAAATGCCCTGGCTTTTGATTCGACGGATGCAAATTTATATCGGTTCTTAGGATGGCTCTTTGCTCAACAAAAGAGCTTTAAGAAAGCTTACTCCATTGCCACGAAAGCTCCTGCGATGGATTCCAGCTTTAACAGTTATAATTTACTGGCTTGGACATTGATCGCTGGAGAGCTAGATATTGAGCGAGGCATAGGCTATGCACGTAAAGCGATCGATTCCAGACCTAATGATTATATCGACATTGCAAAAACCTATCCTTTTCTCTCTTTGCCTGAGTACAGCCTGGGGCTGGCATACTTTAAGACTGGGGAGTATCAGAAGGCGGTGAAGTATTTAGAGGAAGCAGCGCGGCTCCAGCCTGATAAACAGTCTATCAGAGATGATTTAGGGCTGGCACAGAAGAGATTAAAATCTAAAACGAAGAAATGATCGGCCAAATTCCAAAATTCCCCACGAGTGGCCTTACACAAGTGGGTGCAATTTTGAGAATCCTGACATCATTTGTCGGGTCAGAAAAGAATATTTTATGATAGGACAGACAATATCACATTACAAAATTCTTGAAAAGCTCGGCGAGGGCGGAATGGGCGTGGTGTATAAAGCCCAAGACACCAAACTCAAGCGCATCGTTGCCCTTAAGTTCCTTCCGGCGAATGTCTTGATCAGCGAAGAGGAGAAATCTCGATTTCTCCACGAAGCCCAAGCTGCGGCAGCGCTGGATCATCCGAACATCTGCACCGTCTATGAAATCGATGAAGAGAATGGACAAACCTTCATTGCGATGGCGTATCTCGAAGGGAAGACGGTAAAGGAGAAACTCTCCTCTGCCCCGCTATCAGTCGAGGAAGCCATCGATCTTACTATGCAGGTTGCTCAAGGACTTCAAGCCGCTCACGAGAAGGGGATCATCCATAGAGACATCAAGAGCAGCAACATCCTCGTGACTGAAAAGGGACAAGCGAAGATCATGGATTTTGGATTAGCCCGAAGAGGCGAGGCAACACAGCTTACCAAGACGGGTGTAACATTGGGCACGGTTCCCTACATGTCGCCGGAACAGTCACGCGGAGAAAAAGTTGACAACAGGACGGACATCTGGTCACTTGGGATTGTACTCTATGAGATGCTTACGGGAGGATTAGCTTTCAAAGGTGAATACAACGAAGCAATCATCTATGCCATCTTGCACGAGAATCCAAAACCGGTGACTGCTCTCCGGTCAGGCATTCCTATGGAGGTGGAGAGAATCATCGATAAGTGTCTCGAGAAGGACAGAGGAGATCGCTACCAGCGCGCAGATGAGTTGATTGTGGATTTACGGAGAATGCAAAAGCGCTCAAGTGAAACGGTGCAATTGGGAGAAGTTCGTTCCACGATTTATTCTAAGAAGAAACTCTGGGTCGGCATCGTCACCGCAATACTTCTCGTCGGCGTTGCGAGTGTGTTTATTACCCTCAACCTCCATCCATCCAAAACGGAGTCTGCATCTGAGCGGAAAATGCTTGCCGTCCTGCCGTTCGAGAATTTGGAATCACCCGATCAGGAGTACTTCGCTGACGGCATGACCGAGGAGATCACAAGCCGTTTATCGGGGCTCTCAGGGCTCGGTGTCATTGCCCGCTCCAGTGCGATGCAGTACAAGAAGACAACCAAGTCAATCAAACAGATCGGCGATGAATTGGCTGTCTCCTACATTTTGCAAGGCACGATCCGTTCGGAAACTGTCGACGGCGCGCGCCATGTTCGCATTAATCCCCAGCTCATCAAAGTCGCAGATGGAACGCAAGTATGGTCACAGCCTTATGAAGCCATTCTCTCAGGCGTTTTTAAACTCCAGTCAGACATTTCAAGTCAGGTCGCAAGCGCACTTGACGTCGCCCTACTCCAACCTGAACGCAAAGCTCTGGAATCCAAACCGACTAATAATCCTGAGGCGTATGATGCATATCTGCGAGGGAATGAGTATCTGGCTCGTGGCTACGAAGAAAAAGACATACGAATTGCTGAACAAATGTTCCAAAGAGCGGTTGAATTAGATCCGAACTTTGCAGTCGGATACGCTCAAATCTCAATAGTTCATGCGCGTCTGTACTGGTATCATTTCGATCATACCGAAGAAAGCGTCATAAAAGCAAGAGAAACCGCCGAAAAAGCACTACAACTTAATCCTGAACTTCCTGATGCTCACGTCGCAATGGGATGGTACTATTATTGGTGTCGGCTTGATTACGATAACGCATTGAAAGAATTTGAAATTGCTCAAAAGTCCCAACCCAATAATGCAGCTCTTTTTATGGGCATCGGGTCTGTCATGCGTAGACAGGGCAAGATGGAAGATGCCATAACGAATCTACTAAAAGCTGTTGACCTTGATCCTCGGTCAAGTGGTGGCCTCTATGAACTTGGTCAAACGTACGTTCTTGTACGTAAGTACCCTGAAGCGGAACGCTCCTATGATCATGCCCTCTCGCTCTCTCCTGATTTTGCATTACCATATTATGAGAAAGCTCGGTTGTACCTTTTGTGGGAAGGTAATGCGGTGAAGTCACGGGCAATCCTTGAGGAGGCAGTACAAAAAGCTAATGGAGAATATTATCCAGAAGTTCGTTATTTGTTCGTCATGATTGATGTGTCAGAGAAAAAATATCAAGACGCATTGCGTCGCCTAACTTCAACTCCACTAAAGGTGATCCAAGATCAATTTCGCTTTATCCCACGCGAGCTTCTCTATGCCCAACTTTATGGGCTGATGCACCAGCCCCAACAAGAGCGAGCATACTACGATTCTGCCCGAATCATTGTGGAGGACCTTGTTCGCAATCAACCAGAAGATTCACGCTTTCACAGTGCACTTGGTATCGCCTATGCAGGTCTGGGACGTAAGCAAGACGCGATCCGTGAGGGGAAAGCGGCGGTTGATGCACTTCCTATTGCAAAAGAAGCATGGCGTGGTGCATATCGAGTTATCGATCTTGCTCGCATATATACGATGGTTGGCGAGCACGATGCTGCAATTGATCAGATCGAGCAGCTTCTTTCCATCCCTTCAGAGATTTCTATTCCATGGCTGCGAATTGATCCCATCTGGACATCACTGCGTGATAACCCTCGATTCAAAAAACTTTTGGAGGGGAGAAAATAAACCGTTATGATTGGACAGACCATATCACATTACCCCCTTTCTTTTTCCCCCTTACTAAGGGGGAAATACAAAAGGGGTCAACGAGAGGCAGCGCATTTATGATTGGGACTACTATCTCTCATTACAAGATTCTCGAAAAGCTCGGTGAAGGCGGAATGGGCGTCGTGTACAAAGCCGAAGACACCAAACTCAAGCGCACCGTCACCCTGAAATTTCTCCCCGCGAATATCTTGATCAGCGAGGAAGAGAAAACCAGATTTCTCCACGAAGCGCAAGCTGCTGCTGCCCTCGATCATCCGAACATCTGCACCGTCTATGAAATCGATGAAACGAATGGACAAACCTTCATTGCAATGGCGTATCTCGAAGGAAAGACTGTAAAAGAGAGACTCTCCTCTGCCCCGCTATCAGTCGAGGAAGCCATCGATCTTACTATGCAGGTTGCTCAAGGGCTTCAAGCCGCTCATGAGAAAGGGATCGTCCACAGAGACATCAAGAGCAGCAACATCCTCGTGACTGAAAAGGGTCAGGCAAAGATCATGGATTTTGGTTTGGCCCGAAGAGGCGAGGCAACACAGCTTACCAAGACGGGTGTAACATTGGGCACGGTTCCATACATGTCGCCGGAGCAGTCACGGGGTGAAAAGGTTGACAACAGAACAGATATATGGTCACTTGGGATTGTGCTATATGAGATGCTTACAAGTCAGTTGCCGTTCAAGGGTGATTACAACGAAGCAATCCTCTATTCTATCCTTCACACCACGCCGCAGCCGGTCACGGCACTTCGGTCAGGTATACCGATGGAGCTTGAGAGAATTATTGATAAGTGTCTGGAGAAGGACAGAGCAGATCGCTACCAGCGCGCGGA
>JAHEZR010000113.1 GCA_023251005.1 Ignavibacteriota bacterium
TTCAACGCGACTGCCAGCTCTCGTTGATGCTTTGCGCACGTTCCAGTTATGCGCTTTGGGATAATTTTTCCCTGTTCACTGACAAACCGATGCAACCGCTTTTCATCTTTGTAGTCGATGTAGACATCTTTAGCCTCACAGAAACGACACGCCCGCTTTTTCTTCAGCGTCGCCGTTTCCTTTGTCGGCATTCTTCTCATTTAGGACTCCGCTTTAGGTACGTTACCGTTCAGCAGATCGGATTCTTCCTTCGACAAGAACTTATGGAATGAATCGTCCTCCATCATTGTCGGTTCCTCCTGATGGACGGGTGCTTGAGCCTCCTCTGCCCCAACGTCGGTGAGACGGCCCTTTTTGTTCAAGAATTGAATCCTCCGTGCTTTGATTTCCACAACACTTCGATTGAAGCCATCGTTTGTTTTCCATGTTCGGCTCTGGAGTTCGCCGTCGACGAGAACTGCATCACCTTTCTTCAGTCGCTCTCGGCAGCTTTCGGCAAGTTTGTTCCATGCAACCACGCCCACGTAGCAGACGTCCTCGAGCCATTGATTACTGCTATCTCGATATTTCCGATTGGACGCGATCGAGAAATTCACCACAGGAGTTCCGTTCGTGGTTTGACGGAACGCGGGATCCTTCGTCAGGTTGCCTGCGATGACGATGTTGTTCAGTTCAGGCATCTTCAAATCAGCCATAGCATACCTCCTCTGGTAACATTTGTTGAACGTGAACACTTGAAGGATTGCATGTAAGTGTGGTCCCTTTACTTCGATTTACGATTGATGAATTTCCGTCGGTGAGGGTTTTCCCACTTCGGGGCTTGTTGCAGTCTCCATAGAAAGAGGAGGGGCTACGGGCGAAGTCTGGCGTGCTTTCAACGCTTGTTTTGTCAGTTTCACTGTTAGAAATCGGAGGACATTTTCTTCGAGATGAAAATGCCGATCAAGCTTCCCCACGATCTCGCCCGGCCCGCTGAACTCGACGCAGACATAGAATCCGTTGTTCTTCTTCTGTATCGTGTACGCAAGTCTTTTTCGGCCCCATCGCTGAATTGATACGACCTCACCGTCATTCTTTGTGACAAGATCTTGCACCTTTGCGATCACCGCGTCGACCTGAGCATCGTCAAGCGAAGCATTTACGATAAATGTCGTTTCGAACATCCGTTTTCTCTCGTTCAATGTTCTGTCTCCGATTCAAATGTTTGTTCCAGAGCGATCCCCGTAGGACTGTTCGAATTCTTGCTCGTGGGATTCCAGCGGTCCATGGCAGACGTCAGTCCCTCAGTGACGAAGGAAAGGCATGCATGATGGACATCTCTGATCATTCTTGTCACCATCGGTTTCTCACTCCTCTCGAAATTTGAGAGTACGAACTGCGTACCATTGAAATCATTTCGAGTTGGTTCAAGTTTCCCAATTCCACAGCGCAGCCTCGGGAATTCTTCTGTCTGAAGTTGATAGATTATCGAATACAGACCATTGTGTCCGCCATCGCTACCTTGCGGACGCAGGCGGATTCTGCCGAGCGGCAAGTTGAGATCGTCGCAGACAACGAGGAGTTCATCCAACTTGAGATGGTATCGATCGACAATGTCTGCTACTGCAAGGCCGCTGTTGTTCATGTAGGTAAGGGGCTTCACGATACGGACGTCGTTTCCTTTGTAACGAGATGTTCCAATTAGATAATCACCTTTGCCTGCCTCAAGGCTTGTTTCGAGCGACTCGCACAGTGCATCAATGACCATGAAGCCAACATTGTGTCGAGTCTCCTCGAATTCATTTCCCGGGTTACCAAGTCCGACAATTGTAATCACGCTGGTCGATGAAGTATGTCACAATCGAGATCAGATTGTCACTCTTTTTCTTCCTTCGCACGCGAGCCCTCAGCTTTCTTCTCTTCCTTCTTCGCTAGTGGGGCTGCTTGTTTTGGAGCCTCCCCTTCTCCTTCTTCCTCTTCCTCAGTCTTCTTTCCCTTTCCGATGACCTCTGGCTCCGTAATCTCTTCCACCGGTGCGGCAGCGGCCACTTCTTCTTCCTTTAAGATCGTCGGTGGAACGACGGCAACGAGGGTGCTGTCTTCACTCTCGAGGATAGTCACATTCTCAACTTTAATATCCCTGACGTGAATCGATTGGTTTATCTCCAAGTGTTCAACGTTAATCTCGATATGCTCGGGGATATGGCGCGGCAAGCACGAGACACGAAGCCGGTGAAGCACGCGTTGCATCGTCCCGCCATCCTTCACGCCCTTTGGTGTCCCAAGGAGCACGATGGGGATTTCGAGCGTCAATTTCTCTTCTGCTTTTACGCCCTGAAGATCGAAATGAATTGGGCGGTCGGTAATGGGGTCGAATTGAACGTCACGTAAGATGCAATTGTGCACGGAACCGTCATCGAGCTTCAAGTTAATCATGTACGTCTCGGACGTGAATATCAGCGGCTTCAGGGCTGGTTCCAGAACGGCGATCGCGATGTTTGCATCCCCGTGAAGATAAAAAACGCCGGGGACTTTTCCTACCTTCCTCAAGCTTTTCACTCTTTTCCCGAGCTGTTGTCGAACTTCTGCGTTCAGTGTTATTTCCGCCATGGCTGAATCCTAATTAGATCTTGTCTTTGTCGATATCAAAAAGAGAACTGATGGATTTATTCAGATGACTTCGTTTGATCGCTTCTCCAAAAATCTTTGACACGGATTGGACTTCGATCTTCTGCGACCGTGATTTGAGAGGAATTGTGTCTGTCACTGTGAGTATCACGACATCTGATCGTTCGATTCTTTCCACTGCATTCCCCGATAGCACAGGATGGGTACAGGCACCATAAATCTCCTTCGCACCGTGGGTGCGGAGCGCGTCGATAGCCCTGGTGAATGTTCCCGCGGTGTCAATGATGTCATCGATAATTAGAACGTTTTTTCCTTTGGCGTCGCCGATGACATTGAGTACCTCGGTCTCATTCTTTTGCGGACGGCGCTTATCGATCACAATTAGCTCAGCATCGAGACGCTTTGCATACGCTCGGGCCAGACGAATTCCCCCTACGTCGGGCGATACGACAGCGAGGTTCCGAATTCCCCTCTTCTTATAATGCGTGACGAGCACCGGCGAGGCGTAAAGGTGGTCGAGAGGAATATCAAAGAACCCTTGGATCTGAGCCGCATGAAGATCCATCGTGATTACACGGTCCGCTCCTGCCGTTGTGATCAAATTGGCCACGAGTTTTGCCGAGATCGCTACCCGCGGCTGTTCTTTTCGGTCCTGTCGCGTATAGCCAAAATAAGGGATCACTGCGGTCACACGACGCGATGACGCCCTCTTAGCGGCGTCGATGAGAAGCAACAGCTCGGTGAGATTTTCAGCAGGAGGGTGGGTGGATTGGATTATATAAGTATCCAATCCCCTGATATTGTCCCAATACTTGACCCAGATTTCACCGTCACTAAAATTCTGGATTTCACACGCACCGAGTTCTTCACCAGCAGCGGCAGCAATCTTGTCTGCGAGAGGACGGTTCGAACGTCCTGAGAAAATCTTTAAATCACTCATCCTGTCGGCGCTATCGACTCTTCTTGACCAATGACCTTCGAAAAATCCTCCCAATCTTCAATCAGGGGCGTGTCAATATACAAAAAAAAAGAAACAGTGTCAATAAATTTTTCCTATGGAAAATCCGCCTTGACTTTTAGAAAAAGTTTCTTCATCTTGTGCCCACACATGGAAAACGTCAAGAACCTAACACTCTCGCGCTATTTGAATCAGACCCGCTCTCACGTCATTGGACAAATTTTCTGGATTCTCTCGTTTGCCATCCTCACAGCGATTGGCGCACGCATTGAAATTCCCCATCAGCCCGTTCCATTTACGATGCAGACATTTTTTGTTCTCCTCGCTGGGGCTTTCCTCGGTGTGCGGAACGGTGTCCTGAGCCAGATACTCTATCTTCTCATGGGCGCAGCGGGATTGCCTGTCTTTGCTTTTGGGGCGATTGGAGTGGCAAAGCTGCTCGGGCCAACAGGCGGCTATCTGTTGAGTTTTCCCGTAGCAGCTTTCGTGGTCGGTACCCTAATTCACGCCGTCCGAAAATCCAGGGGGCCGATGGATTTCCCCTGGGTACTCTTCTCGATGTTTGCTGGATTGCTTGTTGTATTTAGCGTAGGGACCCTGCAACTATACTTCGTGGCGTTCAGGAATTGGGATGAGTCGTTCAGGTTGGGATTCCTGATATTCTCCTGGTGGGATTTTATGAAGTTGGTTGTCGCTGCCACCATCTATCATCGGCTCTCGCGCCGATACAAGCTTTTACCTCCCTAGAGTCGGCTCCTTCTTCTCTTTTTTCGGTTCTTCACTTCTTCTCACCGCGAACTGTTACGCTCGCGAGCGCGTAGCTTCCCGTCTTCATGTAGTCGTACGTTTTCTCTGAGAGGACAGAAATATTCTCAAACCCAGATTGTTTGATGGTGCTCAAGTATTCTTCTTTTCTGATTGCGCCTGCAACACAGCCTGCCCATAATTCCAAATCCTGCCTGATCGCCTCTGGAATCTCTCCGATCGAGACGATATCCGACACGACGAAGGATCCCCCTGCTTTCAAGACGCGATAGATTTCTCGAAACGCCTTCTCCTTATTCGGGACCAGGTTGATGACGCAGTTACTAA
>JAHEZR010000114.1 GCA_023251005.1 Ignavibacteriota bacterium
TTTCGGATAGATCTCTTTCATGTCGTCCCGAGAGGGAGTCCACGAGCTCAAGTAGTGTTTGCTCACCTTCTCCGAAGATGACGAAGTCAACATCATTATCGAGATACAATTCGATGTGGTCAGTAGCGTCGCAACTCCAAACGATCACCCTCGCGCCCCTCGCCTTTGCCTCCTTGGCCATCCGAAGCGCTGCTCGCCGCATCCGTTCAAGACACATTTTGGTGAGATAGTTAAAATTGTCGTCGTAGATTGCGACGACCTTTGGCTGATAGCGGTCAAGTGCTGCGACAAATTCCACTTCACCCGATGAAAGCATACTGTCGAATAGCACTGGATCAAATCCATGCGCTCGAAGATAACTCGCAGCATATAGAGTCGCGAGAGGAGCGTAAGGCATCATCGCCTTATACTCCTTTGGATCGTGACGGAGATAGTATGATTGACCGAGTAAGATTTCGTTCATTCAGGTCACGCGGAGATAAGATTCTCTGTAGTGATTACGATGACGACTCCGCCTATGGATTCGGTTGCGCAACTCCCGGTCAGTAACAATAAGGACAATTGCTGGTGGTTCTACGAGGCTCACTACTCGATAGGGGAGAGGCGCGGCCCAAAGCAGACCTGCGATCAATACAACACCGAAGGTTTTTCTCATTACTACTTTCCCCTCTGAGCGACGGAGCAGCTCAGAAACTTTAGGCTCAGGAAGTGGGATCCTCGACTAAACCCCACTGCTCCAATCTCCCTGCGTAAGCGGTCAAGATCTTCTCTTCAAAATTACCGCCGTGTGCTCTAGACTCAGAGGCTCGGCATCGAAACATTCTGTCACGTTGTTCATTGGTCAATTTAGGATATCGAATCTTCCAGATCTTCTTCATAGTCTCCATCAAACGTTCATCAATTCTATCGGCCCATTTAGCTCGAAAGGGTAGTTCAAAGAGCGATTGAAGGAGACGAAAGTGAGAACCATTCAAGCTACTTCCGTTTCGAGTCCATTCAAGGTTTGGGAAATATTCTTTGATCCAACAATTGGCTTCAAGGAAGAAGTGATGGAGATCTTCGTTGTAGGTCGACTTCAAGTGAGCGATTTCGGTGGCGATGTAGATGTTTCTCTCCTTCACCTCAAGCTGATCTACAGAGATGTAATAATTGATGCAGAAGTATTTTTTGCTGTTCAGAAGAAATATCTTTTTGAAGAGCACGAGCAGCGTGCGGCAGATCCAAAGTCTTCGACTCTTTGTTATGATGAAAAAATCTATGTCGCTATCCTCGCTGGCGACATTCTTCGAGAGATCTCCAGAGACCATCACTGCCCTCACAAAAGGGAATTGCTTGATGAGATTTGTAACCACTCGCGCAATCTTCCAAAGCCTTGCCGCCCGGGCTTGCTTTTCAATGCGCTCGCAACTGAGAGCGCGGCCGTTTTCACGAATGAAGTAAAATCCGTCACTCACACGGACAGATCCCTCTCGGACCAATGCATTGAGAGCCACCTCCACATCTCCCGCGGAAACAGAGTTAGTCGGAAGGAAGGTCAGAATCTCGCTGTTGGTAAGAGGGTGATCGAAAATGTCGTAATAGAGAAGCGTCCGGAGTATCGATGTGCGCAGGGGCCTCATTGGCTCAGATGCGTCTTGGGTTGAGACAGAGATGATTTGAAATCTCTAACAACCGAGGTCGTTCGCAAGTTTCAGAGAGAGCAATTACAAAAGCGTGGGTGGCGAGTTTTAGACTTGGTAGCCTCGATGATTATCTGGAGAATCATAAAAATAAATTCTCACTTATGCAAGTGAATGAGTTAGTTCCTGGATACAATTATCTCCTTGTGATTGAGGATGGAATTTCCTATATTTTTCACCACTTGGATCACGATGTCTTGGCAACATGAGTCGTCAATTAACAGAAATCCTAACATCGCGACGGGCCAAGAAGGCGTATCTTGTGCTTGCCCTCGCGTTGACTCTGTTGCTCGTCTGCGATAATGTTTTCATGCCGTGGCTCGTTGGTCGCAGCGGAGTGGTAGAGGTTCCGAATGTTTCCGGCGTGAAGCTCGAGCGCGCAAAGACGATATTAGATTCCCTCAGCCTGCAAGCACGAGAGGGCGAAGTTCGTCCGGATCTACACTTCCTCAAGGGCACTGTGATTTCACAAGTTCCCTTTGCGGGAACAAAAGTTAGGCCCGGCAGAAGGGTTTATCTTTCAATTAGCGGGGGAGAGCCCGTTGCCGAAGTGCCTTCGTTAAAGGGACGCTCGCTTCGCGATGCTGCGTTTGCCCTCGATCGTTCAGGTTTAGCGCTCGGTGGTACCTCCTATGCGCCCTCAGATGAATTCCCTCCCAATACAATTATCGAGCAGGGTGTCTCACCCGGGTCAACAATTAGGAAAGGGAGTGCAGTTTCCGTTGTTGTCAGTCAAGGAAAGGAGACTGACCGGATTGCTGTCCCTTCAGTCGTCGGCAGGATTCTCCAAGAAGCTGAAAAACTTCTCGTTCGGCATGGCTTGAAAGTCGGTAACATTACTGATCAGGAAAGTCTCGAACTACTTCCAAGCACCGTTCTCGACCAGTATCCGCGTGGTGGCGAACTCGTGAGCTTGGGGCAGCCGATAGATCTCTTTGTTGTTCGATCGGGTGGAAAAAAACCTAAAGAGACTTTGGAGAACTGAGGTAGCCATTTCCCAAGATCAATGATAAAACTAGCAGCCTCAATCCTTACAGCAGATTTTTCAAACCTAAAGAAGGAAGTCACGGAGCTCGAAAGGGCCGGTGTCGATTGGCTTCACTTTGACGTTATGGACGGACATTACGTACCCAATATCTCGTACGGTCCAATGGTAATTCAATCGCTCCGAAAAAAGACAAAGCTTTATTTTGACACTCATCTGATGATTTCAAATCCTGATAGTTTTCTTGATGAATTCCGTGAGGCTGGAGCCGACAGCATTACCGTCCACTATGAGACGTGCGTTCACTTGAGCCGCACGATTGAGAGGATAAAGAATTTTGGTGCAAAAGTAGGCGTTTCACTCAATCCTTCAAGCCCCCTATCTTTGTTGAAGGACATATTGAGTGAGATTGATCTCGTTCTGGTTATGTCCGTAAACCCCGGCTTTGGAGGCCAGCAGTTCCTTCCCTTTACACTGCGAAAAATTAAGGAAGCCGCATCTATCGTCAAATCCTACAAGCCGGACCTACTCCTCGAAGTAGACGGAGGCATCGATGCCACAAACATTCACAAAGTCGCCGCCGCCGGCGCTGACGTAATTGTCGTTGGCGCAGCGGTCTTTAACTCCGGAAGCGTCGCAGCAAACGTTCGGCTGCTTCGTCGTAAGATGGCTGCCGTGAAGAAAAAGTAGACCCTCTGAGTCAGTATATTCCCGCTTCGTCTCCCTCACCAAGGGCTCCTTCATTTGAGTTGAGTTAACCTTCAGTCGGAAGGATCTCTAGCCGGAAAAGAATTCTCTTGACACTTGCCAGACCATTCCTTATATTTGTAGGCAATCGAGGGCGGTTCCCTAAATTATTTAGGAAGTCCGCTCTCTTCCCATATGAAATTTAGGTTCCCCCGAAGATTTTCCATCTCCATTGTCTGGCGATCCGGTAATGCTTGATGAGATTGATCTTAAAATCCTAGAAATTCTTCAGAAGAATGGGCGAATTAGACGAAACGATCTCGCGGAGGCGGTAGGTCTCTCGACTCCCTCGGCGAGCGAGCGCCTACGGAAGATCGAAGAGACGGG
Source organism: Ignavibacteriota bacterium (assembly GCA_023251005.1). Next base: position 3,739 of record JAHEZR010000114.1, read on the forward strand.
ATACATTACCGGCTATTTCGCGAAGGTCGATCCGAAAAGGCTGGGGAAGGACGTTACAGCATTTATCCTCGTGACCGTCGACAGCTCAAAACATTATTCTTCCTTTATCGAGCATGCGAATACGACGGATGAAATTCTCGAATGCCATGCCGTGACGGGAGAAGGAACTCATCTGTTGAAAATCCGAACCGAGAATACTTCGACACTCGAAAAGTTTCTCTCGAAAATCCAGGCGTGGGCAGGCGTTGTCGGAACACTGACGAGTGTTGTTCTTTCCACATCGAAGGAAACAAACCGAATCAAAATTAACTCTATAAAATAATTCTAAACTAAACCGTCTCAAAGGAACTACCATGGCGAAAAAGTCATCTACCGGCGCTGGAAAAGTTTTTAAGATGATCAAGGACAACGATGTGAAGATCATCGACTTGAAGTTTCTGGATTTTCCTGGGCAGTGGCAGCACTTCTCGATCACACCGTCGGTGCTCACTGAAGATTCTTTTGAGGAAGGCATCGGTTTCGATGGTTCAAGCATTAGAGGCTTCCAGAAAATCCAGGAGAGCGATATGGTCTTGATCCCAGATCCAGATACTTGCTTCTTGGATCACTTCACCGCCGTTCCCACGCTAAATATCATTTGCAACGTCAAAGATCCCGTTACAGGGAAACTTTACTCACGCGATCCACGCTATGTGGCAGAGAAAGCAGAAGCGTATCTGAAGAAGAGCGGCATCGCTGACATGGCCTACTTTGGACCCGAGGCGGAGTTCTTTATTCTTGACAGCATTCGATTTGATCAGTCCTACAACTTCGGTTACTACTATCTTGATTCCGAGGAAGGATTTTGGAATAGTGGAGACAATGGAAA
>JAHEZR010000017.1 GCA_023251005.1 Ignavibacteriota bacterium
TACCGCAGCGAACTCTTCTCTTGTGCAACTTCGAGCCGCGCATCACCAATCATGTCGAGAAGGATGCCGTAGCTCGGACTAAAAGAGGGCGCTTTATGGCTTGCGAAGTACTTGGAACCGAGAAGGAAATTGTTGAAATCATTGGACCGGCCAAAATCTTCTCCATCAAATAAAATGATGTCGACGCCCATTGGTGCGGGAGTTTGCTTCATGATCTTTGCGAGCTGAAGAAGTACCGCGACTCCACTCGCACCATCATTCGCACCCAACATCGGTTGCTGGCGCTTTTCGGGATCGTTGTCCTGATCTGCGTAAGGTCGACTGTCCCAGTGTGCTGCGATAAGGATCCTATTCTTCGCCGATAGATTGAAGGAGGCGATGATGTTAAACATCTTGATTTGTTCACCCCGATAGCCAGTGTGGACAAACTCCTGGCGATTGACAGCCTCAGCAGAACGTTGAAGTTCACTGATAAGATAATTCAGGCAATCTGCATGACCTGACGATCCGGGGTTACGCGGCCCAAAATTCGTCTGTGCAATGAGGTACTCGAAGGCCTCCTTGCCAGAAAAATTTGGCACAGCAGCCACCTGAGGTGTTTGTTCAACTTTCGGTCTCTTTTCCTCTTCTTTAGAGTGTTCGGTCTTGCATGCAACCAGAAAGACGAGGAGGGCTGAGATGAGGGAAGAGAGGATTTTTCGGAATGGCATAACTATCAAATTTTCAAACAACTTAAGGAAACCCTTCGCGAAATGCAATAAACGACATTAATCCTTGATTCTTCTTAGTTGGAAGGCAACTTTTGAACGCATTGCTGCGTCTAATAATATAGCGGTACAAAGGTCAAGGCAGAGGTATCTCCCCGATAGAACTCGTGCGTAACGACGAAGAACTTCGACGCAGTGAAGAGCGGCTTGTAAGAGATTTTAAAAACGGCGACAATCTCGCATTCACTGCACTGTATAACCGCCATAAACGGTCCGTCTTCGTTTTCTGCTCGAAGATGCTCATGAACAGCGAAAAGGCAAAGGACGTCGTGCAAGAAACATTTCTGAGAATCTTTGAGCATCGGGAGCAGTTGACGCATCCCTCACGATTTAGATCATGGGTATTTGCCATCGCGAGGAATCAATGTTTAACGGCATTTCGCCACTCAAAGCACGAAGCCGCTGAGGAAGTCGAGTTTGACTTGGTAAATGCATCAAGCGATGAGAGCCCAGAGGAGTCTCTCGAACGGCACCAGAATTCCGACCTTGTAAATAAGTACCTCTCGAGATCAAGAATTGAGTATCGTGAGGTACTGATACTCCGTGAGTATCAAAATCTCTCTTATCGGGAGATTGCCGAGACACTGGGGAGCACAGAAAGTGCTATTAAGTCACGGATCTTCAAGGCACGACAGCGACTCTTTGAATTGCTGAAACCGATTCTAAAAGAAAGGGGATAAACAATGGACTGCAATGATTATAGAGAACAGGTGAGTGCGTTTGTCGACAATGAGCTCAACCAAGAATCGCAGACGCATCTTTTCGACCATCTTGCTGTGTGTTCAGAGTGTCATCTATTCCTCGATTCCTTGATGAAGTTTAAGTCATTGAAGCATCAGGATGAGACCGAGTATCCGACAGAGATCGACGTCGCTCTCTTCGAGGAAGTAAATCGAAGGAAGTTCATCTACACTCTCGGCAAGAATGGTATTGAAGTGAGACAGCCGTTCTGGCAGCGTCGTGTTGCTCTCTCGGTTCCAGCTCTGACAGCACTGGTCGCAGCGGTTCTCATCGGGATTTCAACGCTGTTCGTGAGTCTTCTCGCACAGGGAAAAGCTCCCAGGGGCCAGACCGTGCAGAACATTCCCGTCGAAAGGAGAGTGGAACGACGGGAGACAATTGTCTACGGAGTACCGGGGGTCACCGTCTACGGTCAAGCAGAAAAACGTCCGAAGACTGGGCTTTGACCCACCCGTCGCACCGGAGCTTAAGAAAGGCCGTCCCGATATCCCGGGAAGGCCTTTTCTCTTTGGGGGGGAGTGAAACATTTCCACACAGTTTCCGTTATGACTTGTTAGAAGTAAATAATTGTGAATTCGTTTCTTTAGAGGAGTGATTCAATGGAGTCTCATAAAAGTTCCGTGCTGAAAGTAGTCATTTTCTTCCTCATCGGATTGCTCTTTGTTATCGGCATGATTACATATTCGAATGCCCGGACGGACCGAGATGGGAAGTTCGTCGAGGACGAAGAGTGGATGCCGAGAAGTTCCGATGAGACTCACAAACAAATTGAGAAAGTTTTTGATGTGAAACCAGGGGGTGAGCTCATTATAGAAACCGACGAGGGATCAATAACGGTTGAAACGTGGGAAAAACCTCAAGTAGTCGTTAAGGTTGAGATGAGTGGTGATGCTGCAGAGCTTGGCCGTTTCAAGGTGGAGTTTAACTCAGGCGACAGCGGTGTCTCCGTGATCGGGAAGGAGAAAAGAAGTCGATTTTTCTCCTGGCACTGGCAGAGTTCGGATATTCGATTCCGGGCAAAAATTCCTATCAACTACAATGCGAGTATTAACACTTCCGGTGGTGACGTGGAGATCAGCGGCCTCCATGGGAATGTACGCTGCGAAACTTCTGGCGGCGATCTCAAACTTTCATCTCTCGTTGGTGAAGTCCATGGTGAAACATCCGGTGGGGAAGTGATCATCAAAGGAGTCAACGGAAATGTCCGTGCGCACACGTCCGGTGGAAATGTTGAAGTTGACAGCGTTATCGGATCTCTCAATGTCGAGACGTCGGGAGGGGAGATTACTCTTCGCAACGTCGACGGCAAAATCTTCGGAGAGACTTCAGGGGGTAGCATCGAGGCACGTTTGCTCGGAGAAAACAAAGGCATCCACTTGGAAACGTCGGGGGGGAACGTTTCAATCTACTTGCCGAAGTCTATTACGGGTGATCTCGAGGCATCAACGAGCGGAGGAACAGTGAAGTGCGACCTTCCGGTCATGGTATCAGGAAAGATGAGCGAAGATGAACTTCGTGGAAAAATCAATGGGGGAGGAAACCGGATCGAGCTCGCAACGTCGGGTGGTAACATCAACATCCGCAATCGTGATTAGTCGTCCTCACTATTTAGTTCCTGAGGGCAAGGTAACGACTGAATCGCGACAGTAATTCAGCAATTTTGTCCTGTGCATCACGATAGGGTTTGGAAGATCCGGTGAAGTGATCCATTAGAATTGAAAACGCCAGCGTATCTCCATCCGCAGTCTGCGCATACCCCGATAGCGTACTCACGCCACTGATTGTTCCCGTCTTCGCTCGGACTTTTCCAGCCGCAGCTGTTTCTTTCATCCGATTCTGAAGTGTCCCGTCGACACCTGCAATGGGGAGCGATGTGTAAAAGAGATCAAAGATTCCCTTATGTCTGTAGACTGCAGAGAGAAGTCGAGCGTACGTATCAGCATTGATCAAGTTGTAGTGGGACACACCGGATCCGTCGACCATCAAGTAAGAGGTGGTGTCAATTCCTGATGAAGAAAGGAATTCGTTGACGACGGAAATCCCTTTAGCCGCGGAACCCGGCGTCCCCCGTTTTTCAGCGCCGACCACCTTTAATAAGTTTTCTGCCGACAAGTTGTCACTTGTCTTGTTGAGGTTAATGATCACGGAATCGATAGGCCACTCGTGAAGGACCACTTCTCTCGCTTGCGTATCAACGATTCCCATTCTTGTCTGGCCGAGAACCTTGACGCCCTGTCGCTCAAGCTCTTCGCGCAATAGCGCAGCGGCGTAAACCTCTGGGTGCCAAACACTCAGGACGAATTCTCGCTCTCTCGAGCTGTGCGGGAGTGTTCCTTCTACTACAATTGTATTCATCCTTATCTTGAATTCTCTCGATACGTCCAGAGTATTCTCACTCGTGTCGGCCCCGGTGAACCCCTTGTTGACAATTGCAAGAAACTTTGATTCCGGATCGAGTCGAACGAGAACGGAGTCACCAATTCTTTTCCCCGGGCCCACAATCACTCGGACGCAGTTATCGTTGATGCTAAGTGGCGAGATGAATGCCTCATAGAAAGAAGGCTCGTCATCCCACATCCAGCCTTTTCCCCAATAAAGATCATCGAAGTAAGAAACATCACAAACAATACCTCCCTGCACCTTTCTCACTCCTCCAGTTCGCAACTGTTCGATCATGGATTTCAAATCCTTCATTGTCAGATCAGGGTTCCCAAACCCCTTAATAAAGAGATTGCCGACAACTGTCCCGTCTGCGTTAAGGCTATCGAGGTAAAGGGCAGTCCGGAATTTGTAATTCGTCCCGAGCGCGTGAAGGGTTGCCGCGCTCGTGAGAAGCTTGAGATTCGAAGCAGGATGAAAGAGCACCTTGCTGTCGCGTTCATAAAGGACGCGTTCATCAGTGAGTGAAACAATTTTTATCCCAGCGTGTGCAGAGACGAAGATTGAGTCTTCAAGAATGGCATCGATGGATTTCTGCAGTCGATTAATTGCTTCATCGTAGTTACGAGAGGGGAAAAGTGTAGCGCAGGAATTAGAAAGGAGGAGAAGAGGAACTAGACTGCAGCGGAGAAAAAGCTTCATCCACCGAGCGCGTTCGAAACCAGTCAATTGTTTGAATACCGATTGCGGCTAAAGCCGGCGAGGATCACGCCGATCTTGTCTTGTAAGGATTTGTATCGCTTCTTTCCGGAATATGCGTCAGCCGATGTGATCGAGAAGACAAGGAGTTCGTTGTCGGCATCCGTGACGTAACCAGCTAAGGATGTCACCCCGGTGAGTGTCCCGGTTTTGGCGTAGAGATTTCCGGCGGCGTCAGTTCCGATCATTCGTCCTCTTAGCGTCCCATCAACGCCGGCGGCAGGAAGTGTGTTGTGGAACGTGTCGAACAGTTCTTTGTGCGTGTACATGTACCGGAGGAGAGCTGTGAAGGCATTTGCACTTACTGCATTCTCATGTGAAATACCGGAGCCATCGTAGATTCGACGTGCATTCTGTGGCACACCGGCCTCGTCTAAAAACCTCTTCATCGCTTCGACTCCCTTTTCAATGCTGCCGGGCGGATCAATTAACTCCGCTCCGAGGGTTCGAGAGACCATCTCAGCGGCAAAGTTGTCACTCTCCTTGTTCATGGCAGTCAAGACAGACTGAATTGGATCCCTATTCCTTACGAGTTCTCTGGACGTTCCTGGCGTTGTCCCAACACTGATGCCACCGGAGACACTGATTCCTTCTCGCTGCAACTCCTCAAAGAAGACTGCCGCCGCATACGAGGCGGGGGATGCAACCGGTAGTGCGTACGTTCTCGGCCCCGAACCAATTGTCATTCTGCCACTTACTTGAATCGTGCACCCACCTTCGTTCCAGGTTGCCTTTACCGTGGGTCTGTATCTGGCCCTCTCGTTCACACTGACGCACTGGTTTAGCACCTTAAAGAAGGAGCCGCTTACCGGGAGGTCGACCTGGACTCTCGCTCCTTTTTTCCTCGCTGGTCTCAACGTAACGTTCATGAGATTCAAATCAACCGTAAGCGAGGAGAGGTGAGGAAGGCGAATTGAGGAAAGGTCCTTTCCGTTGATTCCATTGCATGCAGAAGCATGGTTGAAGAACGATTCATCTCCAATCACATCGCCGTGTATTTCTCTCACACCTTTTCTGTAGAGATATCCTGAAAGGTTTTTCAAGTCCGCTCTCGTGAGATACGGATCACCAAACCCCTGCAGATAGAGGTTGCCACGAATAGCGTTCAGTTCAGTTGTCGTATCGTCTGTTGCGATCACAGTACGAAAACTATAACCACGACCGAGCTTGGCCAGCGCTGTAGCTGAAGATATGAGCTTCATCGTCGAAGCGGGTGTGAGAAGCGTACGAGCATTGCGCTCGTAAAGAACATCCCCTGTCTCGGCAGAAATAATCTTTACCGAAGTGGAGGCACGTGCCGTGACTTTCTTCGTAAAGAGTCTGTCGATCGACCGCTGAAGGTTAAACTCGGCAGTGCGTTCGCCGGCGCGAAGGGTGATGCTCGTGAGGGAAGAGAGAATGAGTAGAACTATCACGATGCGCAGTCGTAGCCAGAACCTCATAGCCCCCCTTGGGATGCTGGGCGACAGGTTGATTTGGTGAAGCAAATTAGGTATATTAAAAACAATAATAAAATTAAAAAGCAATCTTTTTTATCTTGACCAAAGTACTCCCCCTCATTATTGCCCTTCTGCTGTGCCCAGTTGTCACCCATGCTTCGTCAGATTACAGCATTTCCTTTGAAGAATTCAAGAAAAGACTAGAGGGCGTGTTCGACGAGGTTCAATTCAGCGATCTTCGCAGCCACCTTCCAGAGGAATTCGAAATATGGGGATATGACGTTGGAGATTTCTCGAGCGACGAAGACCCGGACGTCGCTCTCTCCATAAGACCGAAGGATCTGAGAGAGAAGAAAGTGCATGTCTTCTTCTTTGTCAATGATGGGAAGGCGTTCATCGAGGCGTCAAGGATTCTTGTGAGTTATTTTGAGATTCCCATTGAAGTTGGATTCACAATTGAGCATGGGGTCTGCTTCATGACGAACAAGGAAAAAGATCATCACTGGTTCATTACGGGATACACATTTCTCAATGGAAGTTTTCTCCTTGTCGACCGCTTCGAGGTTGGAAGGCAAGCCCTTGGACCGGATCAAAGCGAGGAGATCGGATACGAATCGTACAACAATTATTTGAGCCTCGCATCATCTGAGAGTTTTTTTAATGTGGCAAATGGAAAGATGTTTCTTAAGACGCTCTTCTATACTCTCCCTGCTTACCGAGAAAGGAGAAGGTTGCTTCCAGATTTTGCTGCCGACTTGCGGGACACGTCAGAGAAATATTTTCTGTCCGGCAAAGAGCTGTGGAAAGGAGCTAACGACCTTAATTTTTCCACAAGGGCTTTTTACGATGACTCTTCACTTACTTGCTTCGTCAACATCGTTGATGACTCACTCGTCGTCAATCAACCCGACACGAGTGAGAGTGATCGCGCGGTCTTCTGGATCGATGCCAAAGGAAATCGTGTGAATCCATCGACAGGTGGAGCTCCGAATTTCCGACTCCAACCAGACAGTAATGTGATGTCCATCAGTGTTTCCCCCGGAGATTTTAAGGCGAAGAGACCTCGGGTCAGTCTTGTCCTTCGCAAGGATCCATCCGAACTGCAGAAGAAGGGGATCAAAGGGATCAGCGTGTTGTCGACAAAAAAAGCGAACGGCTACACACTCCGCGTCAGACTTCCTTTCGCTCTGTTCGATCTCAAGAAGGAACCCACGAGTCTCGGGTTCACGTTGGAAGTAATTGATGTCGATGGCATCAACAGTCAGTCGAAGAAGTCGTGCTTGGCGACATCACAACTTCGCGAGTGGGACCCATCTACCTTTGGGGTGTTACGTTTCATTTCGAATCGGTCGGCGTATGGGGAGGTAAGAAATCTGGCCATTGAGAATCTTCTGAAGCGGATCGAAGAAGTTGGGATCTGATTTCGAGGGCTTCTGGATTTCCATTATTCCTTGACTAAGTTTGCACTTGTGGGTATATTTCATTGCCCACACTAATCATGGGTAAGGGGAAATCCGTCTGGACCACCTCCGAAGATCGGCGTGACCCGTCACAACGATTAGTTCTAACAAATGATCAGTCTTTTGAGAAAAATACTTCCGAGTAAACACGAGAAAGATAGAAGAGCTCTTCTTCCGAGGGCTGCTGAGATTAATCTCCACGTTGAGCAATATCAGTCTCTTTCTGATGAGCAGCTTCGAGCGAAGACGGATGAGTTCAAAGCGCGAATCAAAGAGCGCACGCGAGAGATTGAGGTAGAGATTACTAACGTCAAAGAGCGCTTGAAGGAAGATCTGTCGACCTCCGAGCGAGGACAGCTGAACGCCGAAATCGAGGAACTCCAGGACGGACTCTACGAGGCAGAACAGGAGGCACTCGACGAGATTCTCCCCGAAGCGTTTGCCGCAGCAAAGGAAGCATGCCGCCGACTGGTCGGTAAAACTTGGGAAGTCACGGGAAATAAGATCGTCTGGGATATGGTCCCATTCGACGTCCAGCTCATGGGCGCGATCGTCCTTCATCAAGGGAAGATTGCTGAGATGGCAACTGGCGAGGGCAAGACCTTAGTTGCCGTGATGCCGCTCTATCTGAATGCCCTGACGGGACACGGAGTGCATCTTGTTACCGTCAACGACTACCTGGCCCTCCGCGATAGCCAGTGGATGGGCAAGGTCTTTGAATTTCTCGGCCTGACAGTCGGATGCATCCAGACAATGATGGACCCACAGCAGCGGCGGGTTCAGTACGGATGCAACATCACGTATGGGACGAACAACGAATTCGGGTTCGACTATCTGCGCGACAATATGGTAGTGAACGCTGACGAAATGGTACATCGTGGGTACTACTACGCAATCGTCGACGAGGTTGATTCTGTTCTGATTGACGAAGCTCGGACGCCGCTTATCATCAGTGGTCCGGTTGGATCGGATGATCAGAAATTCGCCGAGATGAAACCACGCGTAGAGCGCCTTGTCAATGCACAGAGAAACTTTGTCGCGAAAATCGTCGCCGAGGCAGAACAGCTTCTTGCTCAAGGGAAAACTTATGAGGCAGGGGTTCAGCTCTTGCGCGCTCAACGCGGGTTGCCGAAGAACAACCGTCTCTTGAAACTGTTCTCCGAACCTTCAAACAAGAAGTTAATGCAGGAAGTCGAGCTCGACTTCCTCCGCGACCAATCTCGCCGGATGCACGAGATAGATGACGAGCTGTTCTTCAACATCGATGAGAAGAATCACAGTATCGATCTAACCGAGAAGGGACGTCAGTTCCTCGCGACTACTCAGGAGGACAAGGATATGTTCCTCCTTCTCGACCTCGGTACCGAACTCAGCATCATCGAGAATGATTCGAATCTTACATCTGAGCAAAAAGAGACAAAGAAAGATGAGCTTCATGCAATCTACGCCGACCGCAGCGACCGCATCCACACAGTGCGGCAACTACTTCGGGCATATGCGCTTTATGAGAAGGACGACGAGTATGTAGTTACCGAGGATGGAAAGGTGATGATTGTCGATGAGTTCACAGGCCGATTGCTGCCAGGTCGCCGATACTCCGAAGGGCTTCATCAGGCGATTGAGGCGAAGGAGGATGTGAAGGTCGAGCGCGATACCCAGACACTCGCGACGATCACATTGCAAAATTATTTTCGGCTCTACAAGAAGCTCGCCGGAATGACCGGAACTGCAGAGACAGAAGCGGCCGAGTTCACCGACATCTACAAACTGGACGTCGTGGTGATTCCAACGAACAAGCCGATGGTCCGCACGGATCACGAAGACGTTGTTTACAAGACCAAGCGAGAAAAATATAACGCAGTGAACGATGAGATTGAGGAACTGAGGAAAATCAATCGGCCCGTACTTGTCGGTACTACAAGTGTAGAAGTTTCAGAAACAATCAGCCGGATGTTGAAGCGGAAGGGAATACCGCACAACGTCTTGAACGCGAAGCAGCACCAACGCGAAGCGGAAATCATCGCGCATGCAGGATTGCCGGGAGCGGTCACGATCGCCACAAACATGGCAGGCAGAGGAACAGACATCAAGCTTGGGCCCGGTGTCGCCGGTATCGATGGACTGCACATAATCGGGACCGAACGCCATGAAGCGAGGCGCATCGACCGGCAATTACGCGGGCGTGCGGGGCGACAGGGTGATCCTGGTTCTTCAAGCTTTTATCTCTCGCTCGAAGACGATTTGATGCGACTCTTCGGGAGTGAACGCATCGCGCGTGTGATGGAGCGGTTAGGTCTCAAAGAGGGGGAAGTAATCCAGCATCGGATGATCACCAGGTCCGTTGAGCGGGCGCAGAAGAAGGTGGAAGAAAACAACTATGCGATCCGCAAGCGTTTGCTCGAGTACGATAATGTGATGAACCAGCAGCGAGAGATCGTGTACTCTCTCCGCCGTCACGCGCTGATCGGAGAGCACTTGAGGGAGGACATCCATGAAATGCTGATCGAATATGCCTCGAAGACCGTTGAGAAGTATTACGAGGCAGGTGAAATCGAGCCGTTGAAGGACGAGCTGAGGAGAACGCTGCTGATCGAAGTCGACCTTCCACCTGGGAAGTATCAATCCCTTGGGAAAGAAGGTGTGGAAGACGTAGTTATGAAGGCGGCCTTGGAATTCTACAAGCGAAAGACCGAGCGGTTGGGCAATGAGATGATGTCGACACTTGAGAGAATGGCAATGCTTCAGGTCATTGACGAGCGCTGGAAGGAACATCTTCGCGAGATGGATGAATTGAAGGAAGGGATCAACCTCCGAGCGTATGGCCAGAAGGATCCGCTCCTCGAATACAAGGGGGAAGCTTTCCAGATGTTCACGGCAATGCTCGACATGATTAACAGCGAAGTCCTCAACATTGTCTACAAGTTATTCCCCGCTGCGCCAGAACAAATCCCGACGCGACGCGCCGCTCGGCCGGTGCGAAGTGAAGAGCTTACTCTCACGCATCGCTCGGCACTTGGGATGGGCTTTCAGGCTAATAGGGAGCCAGTCGGATCGGCGACATCACCCGCAGAAGCAAGGCCCGGTAAACCACAGCCCGTTCGTGTCGGCGAGAAAGTGGGAAGGAACGATCCATGTCCGTGTGGGAGTGGAAAGAAGTATAAGAACTGCCACGGGCGATAAATGTCCGATCGACAAATCTTCTCCAGAAGCGAAGTTCGATCTCTCCAGTGAAGTCACTCTCATTCAATAAGCAGGAGACTCCGTTATGAGGAAGCTCACCATGGCAGTAGTAGCACTTACAATATTTACGGCGGCATTCCTGAACCTGACCACTTCCCTCAATGGGATCCCTGAGAGTGGAGAGTTAATTCAAAAGCGTGCAGAATGGTTCTATGAACAGCGTGCGTATGGATTGGGCTATATCCCAACGGGAGCCCGAGAGGCAGCACTTGAATATGCGCAAAAACAGATGCCAGCATTCTCTTTCGCCAAACCGTCGGGCGCGCTTGCCACGTGGAGACAGATTGGACCAGAGAATATCGCTGGGAGGTTGACTTCAATCGCCATCGATCCTGCAAACCCAAACAATATCTTCATTGCCTCCGCCAACGGTGGGGTTTGGAAAACTACGAGCGGGGGTCTTTCATGGACACCGATGACGGATAACTTGGAGACGTTGGCCAGCGGCGTCATTGCATACGACCCAAGGAACAAAGCACTTTACTATGCAAGCGGAGAGTCGAACAATTCGATCAGCGACTACGCAGGAACAGGTGTGTTCAAATCGGCGGATGGTGGTCAGAGTTGGACGAAGCTGCCGGGCGTACCAATTGTTAATTCCCCTCCGAACACTGGACCCACCTATTACAGTTCTTCTGTTCTAGCCGTTGATACACTGAAGAATAGAATCTGGCTCGGGTTCTATCGTCGGAGGCAAGGGAACACTAACTTTAACGGTGCCCTCTACAGGTCGACGAATGCCGGTACAACATGGAGTCGGATGGACCCGCCGGATCCATCGGGGAATCCAACTGGTCCACTCACTTACCCTTTTCTTACAGATTTAGTCTTTGACCCCGTGAGACCGGATACTCTTTATGCTGCTTCGGGATACGCCTTTGGGCCCCCAGGAGGACAATTCTCCCAACAAGGGATCTATAAATCCTCGAACGGTGGTGCGACGTGGTCTGGGTTGAGTAATGGACTCCCCCCAACCACAGAGACGGGAAGAATTAATCTGGCCATCGCACCGTCTAATCCGAACCTTTTGTACGCAAGCATCATCTGGCCTACGTCAAATCAAACGAACGGAGGACAGCTTCGCGGGCTTTACAAGACCACTGATGGAGGGGCAACATGGACTCAGTTAACCAACACGCCTAACTATGTCCGTGATCAGGGTTGGTACAATAACGTCCTGCTCGTCCACACGACGAATCCGGATATCATTTACGTTGGGGGGATTGATGTTTACAAATCAACAGACGGTGGGGTCAGTTGGACTAACGTCTCGGCCAACGCAGTCCATGTCGACCACCATGCGCTTGCAATCCATCCAAATGATCCGAACACTATATTCACCGGAAATGATGGTGGCATCTACCAGACCACGAGTGGCGGTCTGTCCTGGGTCAGCCTCAATAATAGCATCTCGAATACACAATTCCATAGTCTCGCCCTTAATCCTCGAAACAAAGATCGTTCACACGGCGGAACCCAGGATAATGGGACACTGAAATATGTGGGGACGACCTTCTGGACACAAATCCTCGGTGGAGATGGGGGACAAGTTGCGGTGGACTATGCTTCCCCCGAAACACTTTATACCGAGTTGTACTATCTCGACATGAGGAGATCATTCAATGGGGGAATTTCTTTTTCAACGATCACAAATGGAATCAATCTTAATCTCAGTACCGAACGAATTGGATTCTATGCTCCGTACGACGTTTCGAAATCCAGCCCAAACATTATGTACGCAGGGACTCACCGAATGTGGAAGTCCACTGACCGTGGCAACAATTGGGCTTCGACTTCATCGGATTTGACTTCGGGCACAGGTTATATTTCTGCGATTACAATCGCTCCGTCAGATCCCAGCCATGTTTACGTCGGAACTTCGGATGGCAGAATTTGGTCCACCTCAAATGGCGGCGCCACGTGGGATAGTGTGGCCGCTGAATCACATCCGCTCGGTTCTGTTCGGAGGTTTGTAACTGATCTTGCAGTCCATCCATCGAACCCGAGTGTTGCTTATATAGCCTTTTCGGGTTTCAACCAGCCACATTTGTTTAAGACGACAAACCATGGCGTAGGCTGGACCGATATTTCGGGAAACCTTCCTGACATTCCAATAAATTCGATCGCCCTTCACTCGCGCGACGCAAATAGTACAATCTACGTGGCGACAGACATCGGGTGTTTTGTAA
>JAHEZR010000115.1 GCA_023251005.1 Ignavibacteriota bacterium
TCAGTCCACTACTCTTCGTAATCCTGCCGATCGCGTAGAACTCAGACTTCACTTCTTGCGCCTGAATGGAGATCCATCAAACTTTTCCAATGGAGCTTTCTCCGAAGGACCAGGCCAGACTCTTATGAAGAATTTCTGATTGCCAATGACCACCACGTCAGGCTCGATTCTCCATGGCTCAATCTCCGCCTGGAAACGCGGGAGTCGTGGAGGGGAGCGGAAAATCTTTCTTGGAAAACTAGGGTGGTCCTGATCCTCAGGAAATGCGATGAGCGATGAAAAAGGATTGAGGTGTTCCGATAGAGCAGGCGTATGGCACTCGACCAGCGTGGCGTGGAGTGTCCCGGCTACACTCGCCAACGACAGAGTTGTTCCCACAAGCCACATGACGTCTCTCTCCTTTCTTGCTTTTCACTCTCAGGTGTGAAAGTGAATGGTGGAACTTAGCTTCGGAAGCGATTTCCCAAAACTTTAACCGACGATCTCAAGAACCGCGTGCTTCCCCTCCTTTGCTGCCACAGCGTTCAAGAGCGTCCGGAGCGCCCTCGCGGTTCTGCCCTTCCGTCCAATCACTTTTCCGACTTCTTTCTCTACGACTTTCAATTTTAAGACGATCTTGTTCTCTTGCTCTTCCTGTTCCAGCTGCACAGCATCCGGATGATCAACGAGATGCTTCGCGATGAACTCGATGAATTCCTTCATGCCCGGAACCTCCTTTTAGCAAGTTGCTGGGCCTGCATCCATCGTAGAGATCCCATCTGCGGGGATGTGTCCCAGTGTGCATCTGGCACACGCTCGGTCCTCTGTGCATCGAGTGCGACAGGAGGACTTCCCCCAAATCGAATTCGTACTTACCCAGAACGTTGATGAGGAGTATCTTCCAGTTATCTTCTTCGGGATGTCTTCTGATATCCGGGCCGAAGAGGGTGTTCCTTAATCGTATAAGAACTCTCAAGCGTTTTCTTGTTTTGTTTCACTTGCCTCTGCTGGCTTTGCTTCCGGCTCCGTCTGCTGCTCCTGAGCTTTAGCGGGTTTCTCTTTTCGAGATTTCCGCTGCGCCGCCGCTCGTCTTGCTTTGCGATCTGCTTCGCGCTGCAGTTTCGCCTCTTGCAGAGATTGCCACTTTTCAAGCTCCGCTGCAATTCTCACGTCGTCGGCGCCTTTCTTCATCAAGCTCCATTTCAGCCAGAGTCCTTTCCGGCTGAGAAGCGTCCTGACAGTGTCTGATGGTAGCGCACCTTTCTCTAACCAGTAGAAGACCCGCGGTTCTTTTACTTCAAACTCCATTGGCTGAATGAGAGGTTTGTAGATCCCAAGTGATTCAATGAACCTTCCATTTCTCGGCGCACGGGAATCAGCAGCCACGAGTTTGTAGATCGGAACTTTTTTCCGTCCAAGTCTCCTAAGCCTCAAATGTACCGCCAAATGATCTTTCCTCCTTTTTCGTTCGTCAGCTTGTCGGACGGTTCAACGAAAGCTTGCGGGGATCTTCATCGAACCGGTTCTTCGGCTGAACTTTCCTTTTGTGAATTGTTTCATGAGTTTTTGCATCTCTCCAAACTGCTTCAAAAGTCTGTTCACGTCCTGTACTATGGTGCCGCTTCCCGCAGCGATGCGCCTGCGTCGACTCCCGTTGATGATGTGAGGCTTCGATCGCTCTTCCTTTGTCATGGAGGTGATAATCGCCTCGACCTTCACAAATTCTCGTTCGTCGATCTCTTTTGCTTGCGGTAGTCGGCCTGCACCCGGAATCATCTCAAGAAGCTGGGAGATCGATCCCATCTTCCGAACCTGCTTGAGTTGTTCAAGAAAATCGTCGAAGGTGAATTCATTCTGCCTCAAATGCTGCTGAAGCTTCTCCGCTTTTTCCTGATCAAATTGCTGCTTCGCTTTCTCGACGAGAGTAACAACATCGCCCATGCCGAGGATCCTTGACGCCATTCGATCGGGATGAAATGGCTCGAGGGCATCGAGCTTTTCACCCACGCTCGCAAACTTTATGGGCTTATTGGCGACTGCTCTGATGGAAAGGGCAGCTCCGCCCCGTGCATCACCATCGAGTTTCGTCAGGATGACTCCATCGTAATCCAACTGCTCGTGGAAAACACGGGCAGCGTTCACGGCATCCTGTCCGGTCATCGAATCGACGACGAAAAGGATCTCGTGCGGCTTCACTCTCTCTTTGATTGCTTTTGCCTCGCGCATCATCTCATCGTCAACATGAAGACGGCCAGCCGTGTCGATAATCGCGATGTCTCGCGTATTCTTCCTGGCATACTCGACGGATTCTTCGGCGACACGGACGGCGTCGATCTCCCGGTTCAGATAAATGGGAACATCAACTTGCTTTGCGAGCGTTGCCAGCTGGTCGACTGCGGCAGGTCGATGAAGGTCTGCTGCGACGAGGAGAGGATGTCGCCCCTTTCGTTTCAGGTATAGTGCGAGCTTCGCAGCAAAGGTCGTCTTGCCAGATCCCTGCAAACCTGCGACCATGATTACGGTAGGAGGAATGGCAGAAAAATGTAGGTCAACATTCACGCGCCCCATCAGTGCAACAAGTTCGTCGTAGACAATCTTCACGATTTGCTGCCCGGGTGTGATGCTGGCAAGAACCTCTTGACCTAGCGATCGCCGTTGCACGTTGTCAATAAATTCTTTGGCCACTTTGTAGTTCACATCGGCATCGAGAAGAACGCGGCGAACTTCTCGCAGGCTCTCGGCAATATTGCTCTCGGTGATCTTGCCGTATCCCCTCAACTTCTTCAGAACAGAATCCAGTTTCCTTGTCAGATCTTCAAACATCGCTCGTTTTGGCCCAATTTTGTCGTAAAGAAACGTCAAAATTTAAGGAATTAAACAGATTTATGCAAGGCAAATCGAGTCTGTGCCCTACCCGATGAGGCGTCGAGTTGCGTGGGACAACGGTGCGTAGAATATTAGATCGTGGAATTCCGGACCAGGCAGGAAAAGGGAAAGGTAAGGAGATTTCCTATCCAGCTTTTCTCAAAGCCTCAGCACCACTAACAATTTCCAGCAATTCTTTCGTGATGGCAGCCTGCCGCGCCTTGTTATATTGTAGCTGCAACAAGTCTATGAGTTCGTTGGCATTTTGAGTTGCATTATCCATCGCGGTCATCCGCGCGCCTTGCTCTGCCGCATTGGATTCGAGGAGGATCTTCCACATCTGAAAGTTCAAATGCTTCGGGATGAGTGCGTTGATCAGCTCCTCACTGTTGGGTTCGTAGATGTAGTCCACCTGGGCCTGAAGTTTTTTTTCATCTGGTGGGAAAGATATTTCCTCCGGGGGAATCGGAAGAAGCTGTTCGATAATAATGTTTTGTCGCAAGATAGATTTAAACTCGTTATAGATCACCTCGACTTTGTCGATCTCCTGAAGTAAGTAGGCATTAACAACCTCCTTGATAATCTGCTGTGCGTGATGGAAGCCGAGATGACTGAAGATGCCGACGTGCTTTGCCGTGACTCCAAGAAAGCGCTTTGAGTAGAAATCATAACCCTTCTTCCCGACGGGGATGATTCTTAACCTTCCTGCCTCCTGATATTCCTTGTAGACACTCTCGATCTGTGTTAATCCCGTACGGACGATGTTAGAATTGAAAGCGCCGCACAGCCCTCGATCAGACGTAACGATGATCAGGGCCGCTTGCTTGACCTCACGTGGGATAATCAAAGGATGAAGCGCTGGGTTCACTTTCGTTACAAGATGTCGCAAGAGGCTATTTAGCCGTCTTGCGTACGGACGTGTAGCGACAATATTCTCTTGCGCACGACGCAGCTTGGCTGCTGCAACCATTTTCATGGCTTTTGTAATCTGCTGCGTGCTGCGAACACCGCCGATTCGTCTCCGTATTTCACGAAGCGTCGCCATCGAGGCTCAATACTTGAAAGATGCGAGGAACTCTTTTGCAATCGTATGAAGCTTTGCAGTTAAAGCGTCGTCAAGATCCTTCTTTAAAACGATTGTATCGAGGACGTCCTGATGTTTTCTCTCCATCAACTCGAGAAATTTTTCTTCAAAGCGCTGGACATGCTCCACAGGAATGCTATCGAGGTAGCCGCTCGTGCCCACGAAGATGCTAACGATCTGTTTTTCAACCGGCGTAGGTACGTATTGGCCCTGCTTCAGGAGTTCTACAAGTCGTGAACCTCGGGTGAGGAGGGCTTGAGTTGTCTTGTCGAGGTCAGAGCCGAAGCGCGCGAAGGCTTCCAACTCCCGATACTGAGCAAGGTCGAGGCGGAGCCGACCTGCTACTCTCTTCATCGCCTTGATCTGCGCATTTCCACCGACGCGAGAGACCGAAATCCCAACGTTGATAGCCGGGCGAATCCCGGCGTTGAAGAGCCCGGGTTCAAGATAAATCTGGCCGTCGGTTATGGAGATCACGTTGGTTGGAATGTATGCCGAGACATCTCCGGCCTGGGTCTCGATGATTGGGAGAGCTGTCAGACTGCCGCCACCCAACTCGTCGCTCAGTTTCGAGGCGCGTTCGAGAAGTCGGGAATGGAGATAGAAAACGTCGCCCGGATATGCTT
>JAHEZR010000116.1 GCA_023251005.1 Ignavibacteriota bacterium
CTTGACGTTAGAAGCTGGAATATCTACCCTCTTGTGTCGCGCACGAATAGCATTCCTGATGCGCGTTAAGTAATCTGCTATCGGGTCAGTTTGCATGTTTCCTTTCTCTACCAGCTCGCCTTTCTCACTCCTGGAATTTTTCCCTCAAGTGCCAGATTGCGGAAGCAGATTCTGCATATTCCGAACTTCCGAAGGTAGCCGCGGGGTCGCCCACAAATTCCACAGCGGTTATGCTTCCTCACCTTGAACTTTGGCTCCCGCCTCGCCTTCACCACGCTCGCTAATCGTGCCAAGAAGCTTCCTCAATCTCCTTTCTTTTCTGTCTGAGTTTTCTCTGATGCAGTCTCGATGACTTCCTGTCGTCTCACGAAAGGCATTCCAAATCCTTTCAGTAGTTCATATGCCTCTTCATCCGTCTTCGCTGTTGTGACGAAGGTCACGTCCATTCCCGTAATTCGAGTTACTTTGTCACTATCGATTTCGGGGAAGATAATCTGTTCTTTGAGACCCACCGTGTAGTTGCCGTGTCCGTCGAGAGACTTCTCCGGGAATCCACGAAAGTCACGGATGCGCGGGACCGCCGTACTGATGAAGCGATCGAGGAACTCATACATTCGAGCTCTTCGAAGAGTTACGCGGCAGCCGATCGACACGCCCTCACGCAGTTTAAAGTTTGAGATCGACTTCTTCGCGCGAGTAATCACGGCCTTCTGTCCAACGATGAGCTCCAGCTCCTTTGCGGCAGTCTCGAGGATTTTCGGGTCTTGCGTCGCTGCACCGAGTCCGATGTTGATGCTGATTTTTTCGAGCTCCGGTGCCTGCATCACATTCTTGTAGTGAAACCGCTCCATGAGGCTGGGCACCACTTCTTTCTTGTAGTGCTCGAAGAGCCTCGGGGGCTTCACGGGTTCATGAGTCTCGGGTGCAGCTTTTGCCGCAGCTTCGGGACCCTTTGTCTCTTTTGTCTGTTTCGCCTTTGCCATTTCTCTGCGAGACCGTAGGCTTATCGAATTAGAACATCTCGCCACAATTCCTGCACACGCGCATCATTCGGTGCCTGCCGGAACTAGAATCCGTCACCGGAGAGTGGCCAAGTCGACTGGGCGTGTTGCATTTGGGGCAAACAACCATCACATTCGAGATATGGATCGGGGCTTCTTTTTGTACGATTCCACCTTGCGGATTTTTCTGTGATGGTCTTGTGTGACGCTTGATGATATTCACACCTTCGATGATAACTCGAGTTTTCTCCCGGAAAACTTTGAGAACCTTCCCGCTCTTCCCGAGGTAATTCCCCGCAATGACAACAACCGAATCATTCTTATGAACTTTCATTCTTATCTCTCATTGAAGCGATTCAGACAACCTCTGGGGCAAGAGAGACGATTTTCATGAATTGCTTCTCGCGAAGTTCGCGAGCTACAGGACCAAAAACTCTCGTACCGCGAGGCTCGTTCTGTGCATTCAAAAGAACAGCAGCATTCTCATCGAAGCGGATGAAGGAGCCATCTCGTCGACGAACCTCTTTTTTCGTCCGCACGACGACTGCCCGGGAAACTTCACCCTTCTTCACGGGTGCGCCGGGTATCGCAGACTTCACGGAGACGACAATCATGTCACCGATCCCGGCATAACGCTTGTCGTGTCCACCAAGCACGCGGATACAGCGGACTTTCTTCGCACCTGAATTATCCGCCACGACAAGATTTGTTTCTTCCTGAATCATCGCAAGATCTATTTCGCTTTTTCCAAAATCTCAACAAGTCGCCACCGCATCTTTTTGCTGAGTGGCCGCGTCTCCACAATCCTTACACGATCACCCACCTTCGCTTCGTTCTTCTCGTCGTGAGCCATCAGTTTGGTCGTCCGATTGGAGTATTTCTTGTATAATGGATGTGGTACTCTGCGACGGATTGCGACGACGATGCTCTTCTGCATCTTGTTACTTATCACAGTACCCACCCTTACCTTCCGCTTCGTGCTTCTAGATGTCGAATCGGGATTTTCCATCTGAGCAATCATGGTTTCGGTTCCAGGGCCTTTTTCTCATTCAGGCGTGCATGCTCTCGCTCGCGCAATAATGACTTCATCCGAGCAATATCCCTTCTAACCGTTCTCAGCTTTGCTGGAGATTCAAGCTGCGTTGTCGCATGGCGGAAACGCAAATGAGAGAGATTCTCCTCCTCATCTTTGATTCTCTTTTTCAACTCCTCTTCGGACAGCTCTTTAATTTCGTACATCTTCATAGTCGTTCTCTCTCTCAGGCCGCCTTGTAATCGGGACGTGTGACGAATTTTGTTTTTATCGGAAGCTTATGAGCAGCGAGCCGAAGTGCTTCTTGAGCCATCTCCGGCTTGATTCCACCAACCTCGAACATGATCCTCCCCGGCTTTACGACCGCAACCCAAAACTCCGGCGCACCTTTTCCCTTTCCCATTCGCGTCTCCGCCGGTTTCTTTGTCACGGGTTTATCTGGAAAGAGTCGAATCCAAACCTTTCCTTCACGCTTCATCATTCTGGTGAGTGCGATCCGTGCGGCTTCAATCTGCTTCGCTGAAATCCAGGCTGGCTCAAGCGCTTTTAATCCGAAATCACCAAATGCGACAGTAGCTCCTCTCGTCGCGAGACCGCGCATTCGACCACGCTGTGCTTTCCGGTACTTTACCCGCTTGGGCATTAACATGATTAACTCACTCCAATTTTTTTTCTGCTTCTACTCTCACGATGCTCTGCCAAGGTGATCCCCCAGGATTTCACCTTTGCATATCCAAACTTTTACTCCGATCGCTCCATAGATCGTCTGGGCCGTCGTTACAGCGTAGTCGATATCTGCCCGTAGCGTGTGGAGGGGAATCCTTCCTTCTTTGTACTGTTCTGTTCTCGCCATTTCCGACCCACCCAACCTCCCCGCACACATTATCCTTATCCCTTCCGCACCCATCCTCATCGAAGCGGTGATCGCCTGCTTCATCGCTCTTCGGAAAGAGATGCGACCGACAATCTGCGTTGCAACGACTTCGCCAACAAGATAGGCATCGAGCTCAGGACGCTTGATCTCGTGAATCAGGATTTTTACCTCTTTGCTCGTAATCTTCTTTAACTCTTCTTCAAGCTGCGTGATTTCTTTTCCACTTCTTCCAATCACAATCCCGGGTCGAGACGTGTGAATCGTAATGACGGCACGCTTTGGTGTTCGTTCAATGAGGATCCGCGAGATCCCAGCTTTCTTCAAACGGCTGTGGATATAGTTGCGGATCATCAGGTCTTCAAAGAGTTTACCTGCGAAGCCTTTCTCATCGTACCAGTTCGAATCCCACGTCCGAGTGATTCCTAAGCGCAGTCCGATTGGATTGGTTTTTTGTCCCAAAAGTTCCTCCGGTTTCTCCGCCTCAGGCGGAGTCTCTCCCCCTTTGCTATAGTTTAAGAAGAGTGATGAAGTTCATTCTTTCTGTGCTACGACAATTGTGATGTGATTGGACCGCTTGCGAATTCGAAAAGCCCTTCCCATCGGAGCGGGCAACATACGTTTCACCGTCGGTCCCTGCCCGACAAAAGCCTCCCTAACGAACAGCGTGTCGACATCGACTCTGCCTGCTTCATTCTTGTTCTGCAAGTTTGAGACCGCGGAGCGAAGAGTTTTCTCGGCGATCTTCGCTGCGTGCTTGGGTGAAAAGTGCAAAATTGTCAGCGCCTCGTCCACAGACTTTCCACGGATCAAGTCGATCAGTAATCGCATTTTCCTTGGTGAAGATGGTACGTAACGATTTATCGCTCGCGCTTCCATGATTATTCTTTAGCCTCTGCCGCTGCTGGGGTAGTGGTTTCCTCTGTCCTCAAACCGGGATGGCCACGGAAAATCCGTGTCGGAGCGAATTCGCCAAGCTTGTGGCCCACCATCGCTTCGTGGACATAGACAGGAATGAACTTGTTCCCGTTATGCACTGCAAAGGTATATCCAATAAACTCCGGAGTAATCGTCGAGGACCGAGACCAGGTCTTGATGACTTTCTTCTGATTGCTCTTCTCTAAAGCTCGGAGTTTTTCGAGCAATCTCGGATCTACGAATGGACCTTTTTTAAGTGAACGTCCCATGAGTGGAATTCAATAGACTATGATCTCAACTATCTTCGTCTTTTCACGATGTACTTATCTGAATCCTTCACATGTTTGCGCGACTTCTTTCCTTTCGCCAACATTCCCCACGGGCTGACCGGATGCGGATTACCCTGCGGAGATTTTCCCTCACCACCGCCGTGTGGATGATCAACGGGATTCATCACAACACCCCGTGATTGCGGGCGACGGCCAAGCCATCGTGACCTTCCTGCTTTGCCTATACTAATGTTTTCATGTTCGATGTTGCTCGTGACACCGATCGTCGCCAGACAATCTTGTAGCACGTTTCGAATCTCCCCCGAAGGCAATCGCAATTGACTATAGCCAGCTTCCTTTGCGAGAATCTGGACGTATGTACCCGCGCTTCGAGCAAGCTGTGCTCCCTTCTTTGGCTTCAGTTCAACGCTGTGG
>JAHEZR010000117.1 GCA_023251005.1 Ignavibacteriota bacterium
CAATTGCGGAGAAGGCAAGCGAATTGAATACATCCGATTTCCGCTGCAATAAAGGAGCGAGAACCACGATCGTCGCCATGATCGTTGCACGAACAACCGAGGGAGCAGAGCCGGTCAAGAGCATGTAAAGAAATAATGAGACTATCGTCAGAAGGATGGTCAGCGTTCTCCCGACCCTCAAGAGGCTAAATACGCTTATGAAGATAAGAGCTACCATTCCGACGTGTAAACCTGAGACCGCAAGAACATGGACCACACCACTGTTGATGAATGACGTTTTCACCTCTGTCGGAATATCCGAGCGGTCGCCGAGCAAAATCCCCTTGAGGAAGGAACTCTCCAGCCCACCGACAGTCTTATCGATGACAGAAGCCATCGCCGAACGAACTGAGGCGACTGTGTTTCGCAACGACCACGTTTCTGAATGAGATGAGACAACCGAAAGGTCACTCGCATTCTTCAGGAACATAATTGCAGAAATATCATGCAATATCAGGTACTGCCTGAAGTCGAAGTCGCCGGGATTCCGAGGGCCTTTGGGCTGTTCGATCTTTCCTCTCACCACGATGCGTGTGCCCACCTTCAAGTCTTCCACGTCATTATTCTCATCTTGATCACGAGGGACATAGAGCAACAAGTCACCCTCCACACTTTGTGTTTGCCGCTCCGACACTAACTCGTCGACTCGCATGATCATCTGAAGGGTTTTTGGCTTCTTCTGTGGGGCATCAAGAACTTCACCCTTGAACACCACTTCTTCACCAGAACCCGCCTGGGTTACGAGTGCGTTTGCGGTAATTGAGTCCCGATCGAGGACAAACTTCCATGCACCCAGGGCTACAAGAAGGCAGAGAAGAAATAGTGGACGAACAAGTTTGGCGAATGTCGATTCCCTCCTTGCCAGAAAAAGACCGAGCATCGCCAGAAGAATTACAAAGAGTCCGAGAGATGTTGATTCGAACGAGAGGCTGAAAAAATCGGCTAAAAGAATTCCGATGCCAAGTGCAAGCGCCGCTTTCAACGCAGGGTGCTGTCCGAAGAAGTTTGCCACTCTGATCCTCGTTGATGATCAGGAAGTAGCTACGGGGCCTACAGCCCCGTAGGGGCAATCAGCTCAACTAACGCAGGAGTAATCCGGCTAAGTCCCGTGATCTTCTTGGTGAGTCGATTTTTTTCGCGACCGACGAGAACCAACGGAACGGGATTTCGGGTATGAGATTTCGTCGAGAGGTCTTCGATGTTCCCGTGGTCACTCGTGAACAGAAGTAGTGAATCGTCGAAGTCAAATTGGCTTAGCACGCCGCCAAGGAAACCGTCGAAACGCTCCAAAACTTTCACGGCAGCTTCCATATCGCGCCTATGCCCTGCATGGTCTGTAAGAAAATACTCAAAGAGAGTGAAGTCATACTTCCGAGAAATTCTATGGAATCTGTCTCCAGCCTCTTCCGGTGCGAGCACGGGCAGATGATTGTAGCCAAACTCACTCCACCGTTCGCCGGTGATATCGGCAGCGAGCGCCTCGCCTGACTTCAACTCTTCATAACCTCGAAGGGGAATTCCGGAGGACACAGCGGAGAGCGTCGTTACCGTATAGCGCAGCTTTCTTTTTTCAATCGCTTCATGATACTGCCTCGGGTATGCATTTGTAAAGCAAACTGTGCTCTTGCGGTCAAGAAGCTGGCGAAAGAGATTTTTGGTTTGAAGCAGAGGTTTGAGCCGCGAATGAGGATACGGTCCGAAATGCTGGCCGATGAATTTCGCAGCATTCACTCCAGTGAAAATTGTCGCCTGCCCTGTCCCACTCTGTGGCAAACCCTTGACACCGAGTGTGGCGTTGAGCGGCGTCAGCGTAGCTCGTGAAGCTTCAACCCTTGAGTTCTTCTTGCTCGGCAGGCGGCCATCAAGAAGAGAAGAGAGATTTGGCAGCTTGGCGGCGAAGAATGAATTCGTCGATGGATCCTCACGCCCGAGTCCGACGCCATCAGCGAAGATCATCAAGACGTGCAAGCCTCACCTCTCTCGAGTTTATCGAGGACAGTCAGGATCCCTGCCCCGACGCGGGAGCAGTATCGGACTTACTCTCTAGCATAACTGTCACAGGCCCATCATTAATGAGCTCGACGTCCATCATTGTGCGGAAAACGCCCATCCCCACTTTCGTCTCACCAAGAGCGCCCTTCAAGTACTTAACAAACTTCAAGTACAGATCCTCTGCAACCTCTGGTGGTGCAGCATCGGTAAACCCGGGTCGATTGCCCTTTCGAGTATCGGCGTAGAGTGTGAACTGCGACACGACCATCGCACTGCCGCCAGTATCTTTCATCGACAAATTCATCTTGCCATGGTCATCTTCAAAGATTCGGAGCGAAGCGCATCGTTCGGCAAGGTAGCGAGCGTCCTCGTCACGATCTCCCGTTCTGACGCCAAGAAAAATTAGAATTCCCTCCTCGATGGAGCTGTGGACTTTTCCATCGATGTGAACACGACATCTCTTAACGCGTTGGACTAATGCACGCATTACTCCTCACCATGTTTCAGTTGCCACTTCTACCTTTGATAACTCTATCAATCCTCGCTAAATCCTTGAACACCTCGATCTCACAATACCCCTCGTGAGTCATGATTTCGTTGATCTTCACACTCTGATCGAAGCCAGCTTCAAAGAGGAGGAAGCCCCCCTTTTTCAGCAATCGCTGTCCCGCTTCTGAAATTCTTCTCAAAAACTTTAGCCCATCTCCTCCATCGAAGATCGCGATCCTCGGCTCATACTCTGTGATTTCAGGCTCGAGTGTTTTGAGGTCTTCCTCAGAGCCGTACGGCGGATTTGAGACAACGATGTCGAAATCATCTCCAAGACCGAGAACAGCATCGGTTAAAACATCGACCTGTTTGAACTCGATGCGAGACGAAATCATGTGAAGTTCCACATTTTTCCTCGCAACTTCGAGTGCATCGGCCGAGATATCGATGCACGTGACAAAAGCATTCCCAACGAACTTGGCGATGCTCACTGCAATATTTCCGCATCCGGACCCAATGTCCAGGACTTTGATTGCTTCAGTATTTTCTGGGAACTGGCGGCAGAGGTCAATCGATTTCTCGACCAGGAGCTCCGTGTCAGGACGAGGGATGAGGACCCTACGGTCGACGAAAAACTTCAGTCCCATGAACTCCGTTTCCCCAAGAATGTATTGGAGTGGCTCACGATTAACCCGACGCTTCAGGAAACCTTTGAACCGCTCTCGCTCTTCTTCTTTCATCGGCTTGTCAATATTCGCATAGAGATCGATCCGTCGACAGCCGAGAGTATGAGCAAGGAGCAATTCGGCGTTGAGACGAGGATCCTCGATGCCCTTGGTCTGGAGGTATTCTGCAGTCGCAGAAACAATCTGCAGAATTGTCCAGGTCTTCTGCTCAGCAGTGCCGATGGTCACGGAGTTGCTTGAATCACGGAATTGGTGAGATAGCCCATCTTGAAAATCGAATCGCACGAAAAGTTAAGGAAATTTCCGACTGAAATCAAATAACTTCCCAACAAAACTCCAGAAGCAGTTGATAGCGTGAAAACTTTCTCATATATTCAAACGGTGCTTCAACTTTCAGAATTCATTGAACCTCATTCCTTTCTCATAATCAATAGGTATGAAGTATGCGCATCACATCCCTTCGTTATGTCACTTCACTTAATCTCATTCTCATATCTATGATAGCACTTAATGTAGCTTTTGCCCAAGCGTCCCATCCTCTTCTGATGGCAGATTCAGCAGATATTGAACGAGCAAAGAATTGGATGAAGACTTATGATTGGTATCGGGATATCATCGAGAAACACAAAAACGAAATCGATCGCCTCCTCGAGCACGGCCCCATCTATGTTTCACCCGTCAAGCAAATATACCAGTACAAGATGTACAATTGTCCCAAGCACGACGTCGAACTTCTCTATGAAGAATTCAAACCAAAAGAACACCGTTGTCCGGTCGATACAACGGAAATCTACACCGGACCGAAGTACGAGTCGGCTTGGTCGGGCTGGTACAACAGGCGATTAGGGGAGCATCTTGTCTGGATGGGAATTTTGTACCAATTCTATGGCGAGGAGAAGTACGCAGAGGCTGGGAGAGAGCTGTTGCTCAAGTTTGCCGATCTCTACCTGAAGTATCCGACGGAAAACACGATCCTCGGGCCCGCGCATGTCTTCTTCGGGACGTTGTCAGAGTCGTTCTGGGGTGTGGACATGGCTTACGGTTACGACTTGCTTTACAAGTACACAGGGTTTACAGCAGAGGATCGAGCCAGGATCAAGGAAAAGCTTTTCTACCCGCTGGCCGAGATTACACAGAAGTTTCCCGAGTCTGCCTCCAACCGCCAGCTCTGGTACAATAACGTGTCGGCAGCAGTCGGTTTTCTTTTCAACGATCGAAAGCTGATCGACTTTGCACTGAAAGGCGAGTACGGGTTCGAATGGCAGTTGGGCTCCGCTCTGCCTGAAAGTGGATTCTGGGCCGAATGGTCAG
>JAHEZR010000118.1 GCA_023251005.1 Ignavibacteriota bacterium
CCGTGCGGGAGAGTGCAAGGCGACTTCTCGATCTCGGAGGTTCTCACGGTCTCTACTCGATCGAATTGTGCAAACGTTATCCTCGATTGGTGGCTGAGGTTGTCGACTTCGAGAAAGCTATCGAAATCGGCAGGACGATAGTCGAGGAGTCCGAGATGTCTGGCCGGGTCGTCTATCGTGCGGCAGATTTCAAGAAGGATTCTCTTGGAGAAGGGTTTGACATCGTTCTCGCAATCAACATTATCCACGGGCTAAAGCCATCGGAAAATCTTTCCCTGATGGAGAAGATCTTCGCTGCGATGAACAGCGGCGGCACCGTGATTATCATGGATCAATTGAGGGATGGAGAGGGTGGGAGTTCTCTCTCTCGACTTATACCCGCCATGGTAGGAATTAATCTCTTCAATGAGATTGGTGGGAACGCGTACACATTTCGAGAAATCAAAGAGTGCTGTGCCGAGGCAGGTTTCATTGGTTGCGTACAGAAAAAACTTCCAGTCCCGGGTGTGGCAATCGTCCAAGCGACGAAGCCTTGATATAGAGCCTTATCTTCTTTATATTCAAATGGACTTTTTGTTTCCTATCTTTCGTTCCTGAAAGCTCCGTCATGTCGAAAGTTCAAACGAGATACGTCTGTCAGAGCTGCGGAACTCAGTCCCCGCGCTGGATCGGGAAATGTCCTAACTGCGGAGAGTGGAACACTTTCAGTGAGGAGATTGTCTCGCGTGTTCAGACGAAGCGGATGAGAGGCTCCTTGTCTGAGAGCGTGCAGCCAGTCCCCATGACTGAGGTTGATCGCGTTGACAATGAGCGGATTAAAACCGGCCTCGAAGAATTCGACCGCGTCTTAGGTGGGGGTCTTGTGCTCGGCTCTGTGTGCCTGCTCGGGGGCGACCCAGGCATCGGAAAATCTACTTTGATGATGCAAGTCGCTTCGAACCTTAAAGATCATGTTGTCCTCTACATCACTGGAGAGGAGTCGGTTAAGCAGATAAAGCTGCGATCCGAGCGGCTGCGTTTTCCTCCATCGAAGAACCTGCTTCTCCTTGCCGAGACCAATATGGAACTCATCAACGATGTCATCAGTCGAGGAGAACCTGATTTCGTCATCGTTGACTCAATCCAAACGATGTACCGTCCGGAGCTCGAGAGCGCTCCGGGCAGCGTAAGCCAGGTGCGGGAGTCGACTGCACTACTGATGAGATTTGCGAAGACGAAGGGTGGTTCTGTCTTCATCGTAGGTCATGTGACGAAGGAGGGTGTGATCGCTGGTCCGCGTGTTATTGAGCACATGGTCGACACGGTGCTGCAATTTGAGGGCGAGAGACATTACTCCTTTCGAATTCTCCGTGCCGTGAAAAACCGCTTCGGTTCGACGAACGAGATTGGGATTTTCGAGATGCACGATACGGGTCTGCGTGAGGTGAAGAATCCTTCAGAGGTCTTTCTTTCCGAAAGGAGCTACGGTGCTTCGGGATCAACGGTTGTGGCGAGCCTCGAAGGAACGAGACCGATTCTCGTCGAGGTGCAAGCGCTCGTAACGCCGACCACGTACGGGATGCCGCAGCGAACCTCCACCGGCTTCGACTATCGGCGCCTGTCGCTTCTTCTTGCAGTGTTGGAGAAGCGCGTCGGGCTCCACTTAGGAAACTACGATGTCTTTGTGAATGTGGCAGGGGGTGTAAAGATCGATGAGCCAGCAGTCGATCTGGGCATTGCAGTTTCGATTGCCTCAAGCTTGCGCGACATTCCCGTCGATTCTCAATCTGTTGCCGTGGGCGAGATCGGTTTGGGAGGTGAGATCCGCACGATCAATCAGATTGAAAAGCGGATTCTTGAGGCAAAGAAGCTCGGCTTCAAGCGGATCATTATCCCTAAGAATAATCTCCGCGGACTGAAGGTCAATGGCGAGATTGAAATCGTCGGTGTGGATCGAGTAAATCAGGCGATGGAGGAACTGCTCAGCTAAGATCTCACGAATATGCAACTCATCGGCCTTCTTGGACTCTGCTGCATCGCCGCAGCCTGGATCCCACAAACACTTAAGACGATCAGGGAGAAGCAGTGTAATATAGGTAAGACTTTTCTGGTACTCTATATCATAGGCAGCATCAGCCTTACAGTTTACTCTACTTTGAATTTCGACCCCATCTATCTTATTCTCAACCTCCTCGCTTCAGTCCAGAGCATCGTTAATCTCTACTACGCGGTCTTTCCGAAATCCGCTGTATGAAGCGTCTTGTGCTTGCCACTAGCAATCCACACAAGGTCAGTGAGATCAAAGGCATCCTGCGCGGACTTGACATTGAGATTTTTACGGCCAATGACTTCCCCAATGTTCCTCCGCTTATTGAGGACGGCATTACCCTCGAAGAAAATGCTCTGAAAAAGGCCCGAACGGTTTTTCAGGCAACGAAGCTACCGGTTCTAGCAGACGATTCAGGTCTTGAAGTATTTTATCTTGCAAAGCGTCCCGGCGTTTTTTCCGCACGCTACTCTGGGCCCAATGCAACTTACGAAGCCAATAACGAAAAGCTTCTCAAAGAATTGAAGGGTGTGCCGCCGCGGCGACGAAATGCTCAGTTCCGGTGTGTGATGGCGATTGTCACCGAGAAAGGTGAGAGGCTTGTCGAGGGAGTCACGACAGGAAAGATCAGAGAAGAGCCACGGGGTTCCAGGGGGTTTGGTTACGATCCGATTTTCCAGCCAGAAGGTTCTCAGCAAACTTACTCTGAGATGCCTTCAGAACTGAAGAACAAGATCAGCCATAGAGCGAAAGCGCTTGAGAAGGTGAAGGAACTTCTCCGCGATTATTTTGCCGACTGACTCATCCTCTTCACTGCGACAGCCCTACCGTTATCAAATCACTTCACCTTGTATTTTTTACCCAAAAGAGTTACTTTGAGATCGGCAATGAAGGAACGTGAGTATGAAATTCCTATCGTTGTTCAGGGACGGAAAGGTTAGGCCAGCCTGGGAATTCAAAACAACCGGGAATTTGTGGAGGGTTCTGTTCTCTGGTTCCGGGTGTATCGTTGGTGAGGATAGAGATCAGGCGTCGAAGACAGTCACCTTTTTTTGTTTGAACGAATCAACGGGTGAAGTTCTCTGGAGCGGGGTTAAGCTCGACGAGCGGTGGTGGATCGGCATCGAGACAGTCTATAGCGGTATCGTTTATCTTCACGAGTATGTCAAGCCTGATCTTCCACAGCACTTCAAGATCATTGCACTCGATCTCGAAACGGGAAAACTCCTCTGGAGGAACGATGAGCTGCAGCTGCTCTTCATCGCAGACGGGAAGGTCTACGCAGCGAGAGATTTGTTTGAAAAAAGGATTTACTTTAAGTTGAATTATTCAACTGGAACAGTCGAAAGAGAGTTTTCAGGGGAGGAAGAGGAAATTTTTCTCCACCGACGCGAGGAAGATGGCCGCTATCGCGATTTATTTTTTCCAGAGGTCTTCGATGAAGGGGTGGAGAATTATCTTGCGCTGGCACCCATTATCTCCTCTTACTGCGATTTCGGTAAGCTGACGGGGAACGTTGAGTTCATTCAAGAGGGTAGCCTTATGTTCTTCAATTACCACGAGAGAGTTAGTTCCTCGAGCGTCGAAGAGCCTCTCCTTAATAACTATCTCAAGGTAGTGAGCACGGATCGGAAACGTCTGATTTTTTCTGAGGTGCTCAACGAGGAGGTCCTCGCCCCAACTCCGGATTCATTTTTTCTTAAAGGGGAACAAATGTTTTTCGTCAAAGACAAGAACACACTCGTGGCAGTCCGTCGCGAAGAATTACAGCGAAGGTCTTGATCAAATCTCCACCGTTCAATTGTTTTAACGATGGAAGTAATAACTGATAAGATTCAGGTTTCAACAAAAGGCCACACCGATGTCGTCGATCTTACAAAGTCGATTGTTCAACTTGTAACAAAGCATAAGCTGAAGAATGGGAATGTCACTGTTTTCGTTTCGGGTTCCACAGCTGGGGTGACGACGGTCGAATACGAGCCGGGCCTTGTGAAAGACCTGCCTGAAGCTTTCGAGCGCATTGCTCCCACTGGCAAGAGCTACCATCACAATGCCACATGGGGCGACAATAATGGGTATGCTCACGTCCGGGCCTCGCTTCTCGGACCCTCATTGACTGTCCCGTTCCACGATGGCGAACTTCAACTCGGAACGTGGCAGCAGATCGTTCTCATCGACTTTGATGACCGCCCACGCGATCGGATGGTAGTAGTACAGCTCATCGGGTCCTAAGAAAAGAACAAGAAGCAGCCTTCAGATACTCGTGCGATTCTCTTTATACTGATATCTTGTGGAAGACATCAAGCGTGAAATTCTGGAGATGGATGTTCTCTTCGTTGGCGCAGGGCCTGCGAGCCTTGCCGGTGCAATCCGCCTCTCGCGTCTCATCAAAGAACACAATGAACAGGTTACTGCCGGGAAGAAACAGGGCTCGCCCCTCGAAGTGATGATCGGTGTAATTGAAAAGGGA
>JAHEZR010000018.1 GCA_023251005.1 Ignavibacteriota bacterium
AGCTATACAGCATCCTTCGTCGGATTTTTTCCGGCTGAAGATCCGCAAATTGTCTGTCTTGTGATGATCGACAATCCTCGAAACGGGAGTTATTACGGCGGCCAGGTTTCTGCGCCAGTTTTCCGTGCGATTGCCGAGCGGATCATCGGCACAGCGCTGCACATCCAGCGTGGAAGCCGCGGAACCGCAATCGCTCGAGCAGACTCATCGGTTCCTCGTTTGCTCCCGGATGTTCGCAACATGAAGGTTGACATTGCGAGGAAGAATCTTGCCGAGGATGGAATAAATTCCGAGCCCATCGGTGACGGCGAAATTGTTTTGCAGCAGTCTCCCGAGCCAGGAAGCAAGGTTGAAAACGGGCAAACCGTAAGTCTGTTCCTCATTCGCCGCAGTAACACGCCTGCAGGTGGATATGTCCAGACACCTGACCTGCGTGGATTGAGTCTGCGTCGTGCGATGAACCGACTCTCCATTGATCGGCTCCTTGCTGCCGTGAGGGGGTCTGGAATCGTCGTGGGCCAGATTCCACCGCCGGGCGAACGAGTGAAGGCCGGGACAAAGATCTCCATCAATTGTGAGCCAAAGCGGCTCGCGAGTGCCTCGGCGTACTAGAGAGATGGCTCTTTTTCCATAGGGTTGTGAAATGTATGACACTGCTTCAGCTCCTCGACGGAATAACCGTGACGAAGCTTTTGCAAGTCGCTTATGGGAAAATGGTGCAGACGGAAGATGTTGTCATTCAAAAGGTTGCGTACGATTCTCGCGCAGTAGACCGGGGAGATGTATTCGTTGCGATTCGGGGCTTGAAGGTTGACGGACATCGATTCATTGAGGACGCCGTGCACTGTGGGGCTCGTGCGGTTGTCCTAGAAGACGATGGAGCGATGCCCGATGCGTTCTTTTTACACAATGATGTCCTGAAAGTCGTCGTTCAGAATTCGCGGCACGCGCTGGCTCAAATTGCAGCAAACTACTATGGTCGACCAGCGACAAAGCTGAAGTTGATTGGAGTGACAGGAACGAACGGGAAGACGACAACGACGCAACTCTTGAAGTCGATTCTCGAAGCCAGCGGTGAAAAGGTTGGTTTGATTGGAACAATCGAGTATAAGATAGGTGAGCAGGTGCTTCCTGCTAATTTTACTACCCCGGAATCTTTAGAACTCAACGCCCTTCTCAAGGGCATGGTGGAGAAAGGCTGCACGTCTGCCGTGATGGAAGTCTCCTCACACGCGCTGGCGTTGGATCGTGTGTACGGGTTCGATTTTCAACTTGCACTTTTTACGAACCTCACGCACGATCATTTGGATTTCCATCATACCATGGATGCCTATTTTGGAGCGAAGAAGAAACTCTTCGATGGACTTGAGGAAGAATCGGTGGCCGTGACAAATGTTGATGATGAGCGTGGACTTTCGATTGTTGCCTCCACGAAAGCAAAGCGAGTCACTTATGGTATCCACAACTCTGCAGACGTGACCGCCGACAATGTCAAAACCAACATCGATGGAATTTCCTTTACAGCGAAGCACAAGGGTGGAAGGATAACAATCAACTCGCCCCTGACTGGGCGATTCAATGTCTTCAACCTCTTAGGAGCGACCGCAAGTGCCTTGGCGATGGGGTTTCCAGCCAAAGCGATCCGGGATGGAATCGAAAGCGTTAAATCCGTCCGCGGCCGATTCGAGCGGATCTTCTCGCCAAGCGGGTGGACAGCGGTCATTGATTACGCCCACACCCCAGATGCTCTGATGAAGACACTCGAAGCAATTCGAGCGCTACTCCCAAAAGATCAAAAAGGTAGAGTGATTACGATCTTCGGCTGCGGTGGCGATCGGGACCGCGAGAAGCGTCCTCAGATGGGTAGAATTGCAAGCGATTTAAGCGATGTAACGATCGTGACATCCGATAACCCTCGCCACGAGGATCCTGACACAATCATCAACGAAATTCTGCGCGGCGTTCGCGTCGGTGCAGAGGTGATGCGAATTGTTGATCGACGCGAAGCGATTCACACGGGCATGAAGCTCGCGCAACGTGGCGATGTTGTTCTCATCGCCGGCAAGGGACACGAGAGCTATCAAGTTCTCGGATATAAAAAAATTCATTTCGACGATCGCGAAGAGGTAGAAACATACCTTCGCTCGATATAAGATGTTTGAGATTCCAGATGGCCTCGGGGTGATACTTGTAAATCGCAATGATGCAATTAGATGCTCGAGAGCTCTTAAACATTACGCACCTCCGTGCACAAAACGTCGATGTGTTTCAGGGCAAGAAGCTGAAGGGAGTTTCTACTGATTCGCGAACAGTCAAATCGGGAGATGTCTTCTTTGCAATTCGCGGGGAAAAGTTCGACGGGCATACTTTTGTGTTGGAAGCGTTTGGACGAGGCTGCGTGGTGGCAGTCGTCGAGGAAAGACCTATTCCAAGCCTTCCCGACGGCAAAAACTTGTGTCTCATTTTTGTGAGTAATTCTGTTCATGCACTCGGGGAGTTCGCACATCTGTATCGGCGGAAGTTTGATCTCCCGCTCATTGCCGTCACAGGCAGTAACGGCAAGACGACAACCAAAGAAATGATCGCCGGAGTGCTAAGAGAAAACTTTACCGTCTTGAAGACCGAAGGCAATCTCAACAACCACATTGGCGTACCCCAAACGTTGTTCCGATTAGAAAAGCAGCACGACGTAGCAGTGATTGAGCTGGGTACGAATCATTTCGGAGAGATTGAACGTCTCTGCAAGGTGGCCGAGCCGACGCACGGTATGGTAACGAACGTAGGCCGCGCGCACCTCGAATTCTTCGGCACGCTCGAAGGTGTCGCGAAAGCAAAAGGTGAATTGTTCGAATGGCTTGAGCCGCGGGGTTTCGGGTTTGTCAACGCAGATGATCCGTACGTCGTTCGGGAAGCGAAAAATCTTAAGCGGAAACTGACATACGGCTTCAAGGGAAAGCGGGCGGGCGTATGGGGGAGGTTCCTTGGACTGAACGAACGCGTTCAGCCGAGGTTTTCAGTTGGGGGGCGCCCGCTTTCCAGGCCGTATTCCGTCCAGCTGAAAACCCCCGGAAAACATACGATGGAAAATGCACTCGCCGCTGCTGCAGTAGGACTGCATTTCCGAGTGAATCCTCGCGACATCAAGTCAGCGCTTGAGAAGTACAGGCCGAGGGATTCCAGATTGGAGGTCTCAAGAATCCACGGTGTGACGATCCTTGACGACACCTACAACGCAAACCCGGACTCTGCGGTCGGAGCGCTTCAAACACTCGCTGCGATGAATTGCAAAGGAAAGAAAATCGTTGTGCTTGGTGACATGCTGGAGCTTGGTCCTGCATCAGGGCGAGAGCATAAAGCGATCGGTGAGGAGATCAAGCAGATCGGTTTCGAATACGTCTTGACGTACGGTCCAGAGTCCACTGTCACTGCAGAGGCGTCCGCGGCACCATACGCGTTTCACTATCAGGAAAAATCGACGCTCGTTGCCTATCTCAAGGAGCTCGCTACACCCGGAGACGTTGTTCTTGTAAAGGGTTCACGCGGAATGAAGATGGATGACGTCGTTGTCCATCTCACGGATCATTTGCACTCAAGGCATTAGACCACTGGGAATCCTCTCATCTTCAGCGCGCTTGCCAGTAGAATTCGGATGCTCTATTACCTCCTTGATCTAATTGAACGTGCATATGCGCCACCGGGGTTTGGGGTTTTCAGATACATCACTTTTCGGTCAGCCGCAGCAGCGATTACTGCGCTCATCATCAGTTTTTGGATTGGTCCAAAGATTATCCGTGTCCTGAAAGCACGGCACATCGGTGAAACAGCAAAACTTGAAGCTCCGAAGACACACCTGGGCAAAGCGGGGACACCGACAATGGGCGGACTAATCGTCCTCGCATCCGTCGTCGGGCCAACGCTTCTCTGGGGAGATTTTAAAAATGGTTATATCCTTCTCATTCTTCTTGTCACGGTGGGGCTGGGACTCGTCGGATTCTACGATGATTACTTGAAAGTGGTGAAGAGAGTGCGGCGAGGACTTATCGGACGATATAAACTCCTCGGGCAGATCACCATTGGCCTGATCGTGGGCGGTGTCATATTTTTTTTTCCTCAGTGGATTGATCCAGATTTAGTACGTCTGAAATCCGTGACGACTGTTCCCTTCTTCAAGAATCTGGAGCTTGATTTTTCATACTTTTACATCCCGATGGTTATTCTTGTGATCACAGCAACCTCGAACGCAGTGAACCTCACCGATGGGCTTGACGGCCTCGCCATCGGCACGGTTGGGATTGTGGCGTTGACGCTTGCGGTGATCAGCTACATCTCGGGACACGCAGAGTTCAGCCGTTACCTCACGATCCCTTTTTTACGAGGAAATGGTGAACTTACCATATACTGTGCGGCGCTGGTGGGAGCGTCGCTCGGTTTCCTATGGTTCAATGCCTACCCAGCGCAGGTTTTTCTAGGGGATACGGGCTCGCTTGCGCTGGGTGGGGCGATTGGTGCGCTCTGCGTCTTGATAAAGAAAGAGCTGCTCCTTCCCACACTCGGTGGTATTTTTCTCCTGGAGGCAGTTTCTGTAGTCATTCAGCGCTACTACTTCAAATATACGAGGAGGAAATACGGAGAAGGCCAACGCGTGTTCAAGATGGCACCGCTCCATCATCACTTTGAGATGCTCGGGTGGCCGGAACCAAAGATTGTAACGCGGTTCTATATTGTGGCGATCCTTTTTATGATTCTAAGTCTTGCGACGTTTAAGGTTCGGTAGGACAGTATCCACAGCGGACGAATTGATGAATGTTCATGACCTTCGAAATAGAAAAGTCAGCGTTATCGGTGCAGCGAGAAGCGGCATCGCTGCTGCGAAACTCCTCAGGTCACAAGGGGCACAGGTTTTTGTCAGTGACAAGGAACCGGCGGATAAACTGCCCGCCTTTGGTGGACAATCACAAATCCAAAATCTCCAATCTGCGGGAATTCCTTTCGAGACCGGAGGTCATTCGGATCGGGTCTACGATTGTTCTTTGATGGTGATCAGTCCGGGAGTGCCGTCGACCTCTCCCGTCGTGGTTGAGGCGCAGGGACGAGGGATCAAGGTTGTAAGCGAGCTGGAACTTGCGAGTTGGTTTTGCAAGGCTCCGATTCTTGCTGTCACGGGTTCGAACGGGAAAACAACAACAACGACACTTCTCGGAAGAATTTTTGAGAATACAAAGAGAAAATCTGTTGTCGCAGGGAACATCGGCACAGCGTTCTCGAATTTCGTTCTCGACTTGGATCAAAAATCGGTTGCAATCGTGGAAGTAAGCAGTTTCCAACTGGATCATATTGAAACATTTCATCCGAAGGTGTCGATACTTCTGAACATCACACCGGACCATCTCGATCGATACGGGAAATCCTTTGAGAACTACATCGCCTCGAAGAGTCGTGTTTTTGAAAACCAAACGATGGACGATTTTCTCATCTACAATTTTGACGATCCAGTCACTAGTCTTGAAGTTCGGAAACACGCCGCCACACATGTGCAGGCTCTCCCTTTCAGCGTGAAGATGAGGCTCGACACGGGAGCTTATGTTGAAAACGGAACAGTCAAACTGTCGATGTCCGGAAGAGGCGATGAAATTGTTGCTGCGAAGGACATCTCCATCCGGGGAGTCCACAATCTTTATAACTCGATGGCAGCAGCACTGTCGGCAAGAGTCATGGGAATATCAGCGGAGGTCATCAGCCGCACACTGAAAACATTCGAGGGAGTCGAACATCGCTTGGAATTTGTACGCGTGGTCAACGGAGTAAAGTACGTAAACGATTCCAAAGCGACGAATGTCGATTCGGTGTGGTACGCACTGCAGAGTTTCGAGGAACCGTTGATCGTCCTCCTTGGTGGTTGGGATAAAGGAAACGACTACTCGAGGCTCTACGACCTTGTTCGAGAACGGGTGAAAGCGATCATCGGAATTGGAGAATCGGCAGAAAAAGTTTCTCAGGCTTTCCGGGACTTAACGACTGTGGATAAAGCGCGATCGATGGAAGAAGCTGTACAGAAGGCAGTAGCGTTGGCTACACGTGGAGATGTTGTCCTCCTCTCACCGGCCTGCGCATCGTTCGACTGGTTCGAGAACTTTGAGCACCGGGGGAGAGTGTTCAAGGAAATCGTGCATCGGCTGTGAGAGGAGGAGAGG
Organism: Ignavibacteriota bacterium; assembly: GCA_023251005.1. The sequence goes on from JAHEZR010000018.1 coordinate 6,192, forward strand.
AGGGGAGATAGAAGAACTAATATGCTCAGGCATCGCAGCAACCACATAGATTTAGTGACGCTCGTCGCCGTTCTTTCACTCATGGTGATCGGCATCGGAGTTGTCTACAGCGCAAGTTCGACGATTGCCCAGGAGAAGTTCGGTCAGAGCGAGGCTTTTCTCCAGCGGCACGTCATCAAAGTCATTGTTAGTCTCTTTGCCATGTTCTTGGTGATGAAGATTGATTACCACAATTACGCGAAAGTAAGCAAATTGGCGCTCATCGTCGCCATTGCGTTGCTTGCCGTGACGCTCGTGCTCGGTGGAGAGGTTAAAGGTGCGAGTCGATGGCTGCGATTTGGAGGATTTGGTTTCCAGCCCTCAGAGTTTGCAAAGTTTGCGCTCATCTTTCATCTCTGTGTTCTGATCTCAGAAAAAATGGATCGCGTGCGAAATTGGAAGACCGGATTCCTCCCGATGTTTATTTGGATTGGACTTGTTTCTGGGCTGGTTCTACTGCAGCCCAACTTTAGCACTGGCACAATGCTTTTTCTTCTAAGCATTCTCATGCTTTTCGTTGGAGGCGCAAGGATTAAGCATATCGCTTTGTCGCTGGCCGGACTCCTCCCACTACTTGCTGCTTATATGCTGAGTGCAGAGTACAGGATGCGTCGCGTGATGGCATTTCTGAGCGGAGACCATACGTCGACGAACTATCAGCTCCTTCAAGGAATCATCGGGTTTGGAAATGGGGGCCTCTTCGGTGTGGGACCGGGCGTAAGTAAGCAGCGCGACTTTTTCCTGCCAGAGTCATTCGGTGACTTTGTCTTTTCGATCGTCGGTGAGGAATACGGCTTCCTCGGGACGATGATTCTTCTGATGCTCTTCCTGGTGTTTCTTCTTCGTGGACTGAAGATTGCAAAACTCGCAACGGACGATCTCGGCAAATATCTTGCAATCGGCGTGACCTCTTCGATCACACTCTATGCGCTTGTGAATGCCGCGGTTACGCTTGGGCTTCTTCCGACGACGGGCTTGCCAATGCCCTTTGTAAGTTATGGGGGATCATCGATGCTCTTCTCCGCATCTGCAATCGGAGTGCTACTGAACATCTCATCGCAAACTACATTGCGACCACGGATCGAGCAGGTGCAGTACCACGGATTGGATGTCGACGAGGATCAGTTGGGGAAAGTATATTAGTTTTTAGTGCAGATTATCACAGGCGAAGTGCAAATTCGTTCAGGCAGAGAATGTGCAGAAAGGGAATCCAAAAATTCTATTTGCAGCAGGCGGAACTGGCGGACATCTGTTCCCCGCGATCGCCATTGCCGATGAAATCCGAAAGACCGAACCGGGCACAGAGTTTCTCTTTGTGGGTGCAAGAGGAAAGATCGAAGAGCGTGTCGTTCCCGAACTTGGTTATCCCTTTTGTCCAATCTGGATCAGCGGGGTTGCTCGGAGTTTCAAGCTCAGTAATCTCTTGGCTCCGATAAAGGTTCTTGTCTCGATGATGCAGTCGATTTCTCTCATACGCAATTTTCGACCCGAGGTCGTCGTCGGCACGGGAGGATTTGTCACTGGTCCGGTGGTCTATGCTGCGACGCTTCTCCATGTTCCGACGCTTATCCAGGAACAGAACAGCTATCCGGGATTTACGACACGTAAACTCGCGGGAAGGGTTAACGAGACACACGTCGCATTCGAGGTGACGAAAAGCTTTTTGAAGTCGGCGAGGAGTGTCAAGCTCAGCGGAAATCCCACGCGGGATACACTTGGAACTATAAATAGAGAAGAGGGGGCAAGGTTTTTTCAGCTTGATCCTCGGAAGAAAACCTTACTTGTGTTCGGTGGAAGCCTCGGAGCAGCGTCGATCAACGCTGCAGTGCTGGATTTTGTTGATGAAATTGTCGTCGGCGACTTCCAGTTGATCTGGCAAACGGGCGAACGAGATTACGATAGAATGAAGCACGAAACTGGAGGTTTGCGAAGCGTGCGCGTTGAGAAATTCATTGAAAAGATGGAATACGCATATGCAGTTGCAGACCTTGTTGTGTGTCGGGCAGGGGCGGTCACGATTGCGGAGTTGACCAGGCTCGGAAAACCAGCAGTCCTTGTGCCCTATCCTCATGCGGCGGCGGACCACCAACTGTTAAACGCGAGGTCCCTCGTCGACACGGGTGCAGTGAGAATGGTTCTTGATCATGATCTGATTCCAAAGCTCAAAGGAACCATCCTTGAGTTGCTTCGGGAGGACGGTCAGCGGGAGTCGATGGCGAGAAAGTCGAAAGCGTTGGGAAAGCCAAGCGCGGCGGGAGAGATCGCAGAAGCGGTTCTCCGCTTAGCGGGAACGGCACATTAGCGGGATGGAAGAGCACGGCAAAGTATTCAGATACAAGCTCGATTTCTACTATCAACAGGCATTGATTTATCTCTTGGTGTTGATTCTGTATGCGGGGATTCGAGGAAATTTCATTGAAGACAGATTTGCGTTCGTCTTTCGGGATCCAATGCTCTATATTATTATCTTGTTCGTCATCGGATCCTTTGTTGCCCTGGTCTTGAACCGCATCCGCGATCGGAGGCTCATCATAGCAGAAAACAAAGTTGTCTTTAGGAATCGTTTTGAAGAGCGTGTCATACCGCTGGACGACATCGATTGGGTGTGGATCGGACGAGAACGGCGGGTGCAGACGGGAGGACGATTTCAGGTGATCCAGATGAAGCTGAAAGGTCGCCTTCGCCTCGTGCGAATTCGTGTCGGTCGTTATGATCACGAAAAAGAACTCGTGAGCGAGATGCACCGCATCGCGAGTCTCCGCCCTCCTTCGAGTCACGGCAGAAGGAGAGGCATGGCTGGGAAGGGAACGTCGGTGGGGAAAACCACACTGACGTCGTGAAGCTGTGTTCAGTTCAATCAAAAAAATTCATTTCGTCGGAATTGGTGGAATCGGAATGAGCGGGATTGCTGAAATCCTCCTTGACCAGGGTTTTAAGGTCTCAGGATCTGACAAGCAGCTCTCGGACATCACGCAGCGGCTGGCGAAACTTGGTGCAACGATCTATCAAGGGCACAAGCCCGCGCACGTCGCAAAGGATGTCGATGCTCTCGTGTATTCGTCTGCAGTCTCACTCGACAATCCGGAAGTCCAAGAGGCTCAGCGGCGGAAAATTCCCATCATAAGGCGAGCAGAGATGCTTGCCGAGGTCATGAGACTGAAATACGGCATCGGTATAGCAGGGACGCATGGAAAAACGACCGTCACCTCAATGATCAGCCTCGTCCTGATGGAAGGTGGACTCGACCCAACGGTCATCGTTGGCGGCAAGCTCAGCGGCTTGGGCGGGACAAACGCGCGGCTCGGACACGGAGATTTTATTGTCGTCGAGGCGGATGAATTTGATCGATCATTCCTTTCGATCACTCCGACGGTTGCTGTTCTCACGACACTCGATGCCGACCACCTCGATTGTTACAAGGACCTTGACGAGATCAAAAGAGCGTTCGTCCAATTTGCAACGAAGGTTCCGTTCTACGGCTTCATCGTTCTTTGTCTCGATGAGGTGACACTCCAGGAGATCATGCCTGAGCTCAACAAGAAAAAATTAATCACGTACGGCGTGAATCCTGAGGCAGATCTCCAAGCCGTTGAGATTTCACATCGAGAAAACACATCCACTTTTGGTGTAGTGCATCATGGGGCAAAGCTTGGAAAGATCTTTCTTCGAATTCCGGGTCTCCACAACGTGAAGAATGCACTTGCAACGGTTGTGGTTGGACTCGAGCTCGGAGTGCAATTCTCGAAAATTAAAGCGGGGATTGAGAAGTTCACCGGAGTCTATCGTCGCTGGGAAGTAAAGGCCGAGATCAATGGTATCACTGTCGTAGACGACTACGCCCATCACCCGACAGAAATCCGAGCGACACTTCAGGGAGCGAAGGCTGGCTGGCAGCGGCGAGTCGTCTGTGTTTTTCAGCCGCATCTTTATTCGCGCACTCGGGACTTCTATGAGGATTTTGGGCGGGCATTTTTCGAGGCGGATGTTCTGATCCTCACAGATGTGTACCCTGCGCGCGAGCAGCCAATTCCCGGTGTCTCGGGTGAGCTCATCGCAAACGCTGCGAAGGAATCGGGGCACAAAGCGGTCCATTATGTTCGGGAGAAAAAAGAGGTTCCCGATTTTCTGATGAAGATCAAGAAGCCCGGCGATATCATCGTAACGATGGGGGCAGGAGACATTTGGAAGTATGGAGAAGAGTTTGTAAGGCAATTAAGAATTCAAAATTGAAAATGCAAAAATCTGTGTGTCCATCACTTTTTGCATTTTGGCTTTCTAATTTTACATTGATCTGATGGTTTCGCTTGAAGAGATAAAAAGATTTTTCAAAGGGGAAATCAAACTAAGTCAGCCGCTTGCGAGCTTCACTACGTTTCGCATCGGCGGACCTGCAGATTACTACCTCGAGCCGTTTGATAAAGATGATGTCGTCAGCCTGATCAAGTACCTTCAAGTCAACGCCTTTCCTTTCATGATCATAGGAAATGCAAGCAATCTCTTGATCAGCGACGAAGGCTACCACGGTGCGGTCATCAATCTTGAATGCGCTTTGGAGGACGTTCGAAGAGAAGGGGACTTCGTTGTCACAGAGGCGGGGGTGCATCTGGCAAAGTTTGTCGATTTCTGTGTTCAGCGCGGACTGGGGGGCGTGGAGATGCTCGCCGGCATCCCCGGAACGATTGGTGGGGCGGTGATCATGAACGCCGGTGCATACGGCGGCGAGATTGCAGACTATCTCGTCGCGGTAGAGGTTCTCCGTGAAGGGGATGTCGTGTGGATCAAGAAAGAAGAGGGGGGGTTCACCTATCGCCGGTCGGGATTCTCGCGAGACGTTGTTCTTAGCGCTCGGTTCCAGCTCCTGCAAACGGACAAGGCGGAGCTCATGCGTGTTCGCCGCGAGCTGCTCATCAAACGAAACCTTGCCCAGCCTGTGAATTATCCAAACGCTGGGAGTATCTTCAAGAATCCAAGCGGCACGTATGCCGCAAAGTTGATTGAAGCTGCTGGACTCAAAGGACTTCGTCGCGGCGGCGCACAGATTTCAGAGCGACATGGAAACTTCATCGTGAACACCGGAAATGCAAAAGCAACCGATGTGCTTGAGTTGATTCACGAGGCCCAGCAGGCGGTCTTCAAGAAATTTAATATCAAGTTAGAACTCGAGGTAAAACTCATCGGTTTCAACGAAAGAGTCTTGAAGGCGGTTGCGTAATGATAAATGAACCATCTCAAGAAAACGGAATGCGAAGGAATGGACGCGTTCCAGGGAGGAGGAAGGCAATCGTTCTTCTCCTCTTCTTGGTTCTCATCACACTTGGCATTGCCTCTCTTGCAAATCGCTGGAAAGGAGAACTCCAGGTCGAACGGCTCGATGTTCGCGGCTGCCGCATTCTCACTGAGAAGGAGGTTATTACGCTGGCCAATGTTCCCATCGGGAGGCCATTGTACGATGTGGACCTCGTGACGGTTCGCAGCCGTCTTCGAACCAGCCCGTACGTCCGGGACGCCGTTGTGGTTCATGATCTCCCCTCGACAATCAAGATCGCGATTAAGGAGAGGACGCCAATTGCGATCCTTGGCAGTCCGGAACCTTTCTATATCAGCGACGAAGGCTATGTCCTGCCTTCGGTGAGCTCTAAAGAGGTGTTTGATTTGCCCGTTATAACGGGTTTGTCTGACACAAAGCCATTGAAAGTTGGGATGAAGATCGAATCTGAAAATTTTAAAGCTGCCGTTGAGATTCTCACCGAAGCAGCTACTCTTGATCGTGACCTTTATCATCTGATCTCGGAGATTAATCTCAGCGGTGTTGGTCCGACGGTCTACACTGCCGAGCACGGAATCCCGATTCTTTTTGATAGAGAAAGAATTCACACACAGCTAGTCTACCTTCAAGGTTTCTGGAATCAGTATGTTCGTCAACAGGGCTTAGAACAAGTGAGTTCGATCGATCTTCGTTTTGAAGACCAAGTTGTTGTATGCTGGAACAAACCAATTTCTCAGGAGAAATCACTCTAATGAGAGTTGTTTCAACTTTTCACAGGACGTGGACATGAACGAGCGTATCATCGTTGGCCTTGACATCGGTACCACCAAGGTCTGTGCAATCGTCGCCGCGACGGACGAGAACGGAAGGATCAACATCCTTGGAATTGGTCACAGTCCGTCGGACGGATTGACGAGAGGGGTAGTCACGAACATCGATAAAACGGTGCGGTCGATCCAGAGTGCAATTGAAGAGGCAGAGTCGCAATCGGGCGTGAAAATCCGGACTGTGATGGTCGGCATCGCAGGCGATCACATACAGAGTTTCCAAAGCCGAGGCGTGATTGCCATCAGCAGACCTGAGAATGAGATCACGCAGGAGGACGTCGATCGCCTCATCGAAGACACGAAACGTGTAGCACTTCCTTCCGACCGAAAGATCATCCATGTCATCCCCCAGGAATTTATCATTGATGGACAGGACGGTGTCTACGATCCCGTCGGGATGTCGGGCGTTCGGATGGAAG
>JAHEZR010000019.1 GCA_023251005.1 Ignavibacteriota bacterium
GTTTTACGGGGGTTGGATTGGGCGAGATCGCTCCGAAAGAGCGCATCCTCGACTCGCCATTCCTTTTTGAGAATCATGATGAGGTGGATTATATCTACAAGACTTTTGATACTGAATTCTCACGAGCTTTTGAAGACAACGGCTATGTGCTGCTCGGTTGGGCAGAGGTCGGATTTGTCTACATCTTCAGCCAGAGTCCTATCTACGGAGCTGACGACGTGAAGAAAACGAAAATGTGGATCTGGGAAGGTGATCCGATCGCGGAGGCGGCGCTGAAAGCGCTTGGTGTTTCACCAATTCCACTTTCAATCACCGACGTTTTAACTTCTCTTCAGACTGGATTAATCAACTGTGTCTATGCGCCGCCACTGGGGGCGATTGCTCTCCAATGGTTTACGAAGCTGAAGTACATGCTTAACGTCCCTCTTGCAGATGCTGCAGGCGCGGTCGTGATCTCGAAGAAAAAGTTTGATGAATTCCCCGCTGATCTGAAGGAAATCCTTTCTCGGAATGGGCGGAAGTACATGGCGAAACTTACAGCACTGAGTAGAGAGGATAATCAGAAAGCCATCGAAACGCTGAAGAAAAACGGCGTACAGATTATCGCACCACATTCCTCTAAAAGCCTTCAGGAATATTCCGAGATCGGCAAGCAAGCTCGACGGATGCTTGTCGGAAAACTTTATGCGGAAGAATTCCTCACTCGTATCGAGAAGGCCGCCCTCGATTTTCGCACCCACCAGAAGCATTCGAAATGAAGATCCTTCTGCTTGTCGATCGTGCGATCGCAAGACTCGAGACGTCGCTTATAGTTCTCCTCCTCGGTTTGATGATTTTCCTCGATTTCGCTCAAGTGATTCTCAGGAATTTCTTCTCCTCAGGCTTCACGTGGGCAGACACCTTTCTCCGACAGACGGTGCTGTGGGTTGCATTCCTTGGTGCCTCGCTTGCTGTCCAGGAGCGAAAGCACATCAATATCGATGTGTTCACCAGGTTTATGCCTGAGCGCTGGAAAAAACTGTCCCGGCTTCTCACCGATATCTTCGCCGCGGTGGTTTGTTTTGCATTCCTGAGAGCCTCGATTACTTTTGTGAAAAATGAGATCGTGCAGGCCACGACCCTATACCTTGATCTTCCCGCCTGGTATTTTCAGGTCATCATTCCATTTGGCTACGGACTCATCTGCTTTCGGTTCCTCATTAAGGCCTTGGAAGATCTGCAGAGTTTGAGTCGAGGCTCCGAAGCTCTCCAGATCAAGAAATAATGGTAACACTTCTCATCGGGCTATTCCTCCTTCTGGTAGCGCTGCTCGGAGCGCCGCTTTTTGTCATCATCGGGGCGGTGACGCTCATTGCTTTTGCATTCGCTCAGACGGATGCGTCGATAGCGATTGTAGAGCTATACCGGATCACGAATCAGTCGGTGCTGATTGCGATTCCTCTATTCACATTTGCCGGATATCTCCTTGCCGAGAGCAAAACGCCGGTTCGACTCGTTAATCTCTCTCGGGCGCTCTTTGGATGGATGAGGGGCGGATTGGCGATCGTTGTACTTGTGTCCTGCGCTATCTTCACAGCTTTTACAGGTGCTTCGGGAGTTACAATTGTCGCTCTGGGAGGACTTCTCTATCCCGTGCTGTTGCGAGAAAAGTACCCGGAGAATTTTTCGCTCGGCCTCGTGACGACATCCGGCAGCCTGGGCTTGCTCTTTCCACCCAGCTTGCCTCTGATCCTTTACGGAATGGTTGCCTCGTTAGTCTCTGTCCAGTCGGGTTCTCGTTCTATTGTCAGCGTCAATCAACTATTCGTTGCTGGGATTCTTCCGGGGCTTCTCCTTGTCATCGTCCTCGCCCTCTACAGCGTTCGGAAGGGGTCCACCGCCGGGATGGCTCGGACTCCATTCTCATGGTCAAATGTTTCGACATCCGTGGGAGCGGCGGCATGGGAAATACCTCTTCCATTTATCATTATCGGGGGGATCTATGGCGGATTCTTTACCGCGACGGAAGCTGCGGCGATCACGGCATTCTACGTTTTTGTCGTTGAGGTTCTTATCTACCGAGATCTTTCGCTGACACGAGATGTCCCTCGCGTGATGCGGGAGAGCATGCTCCTTGTCGGTGCAATCATTGTGATCATCGGAAGTGCTCTCGGATTGACGAACTATCTTATTATCGAAGAGGTTCCTCAGAAACTTTTTGAGTTCATCCAAGCTTATGTTTCGAGCAAAGCCGTCTTTCTTATCCTTCTCAACATCTTTTTACTTATCGTCGGTATGATGATGGATATTTTCTCCGCGATCATCGTTGTTGTTCCCCTCATCATTCCAGTCGCACGAAATTTCGGTGTCGATCCAATTCATCTTGGGATCGTCTTTCTCACAAATCTTGAGATCGGCTACCTTACTCCGCCCGTTGGGTTGAACCTTTTCATCTCAAGTTTTCGTTTCGAGAAGTCGATCGCACGCGTGGCCTTGTCGTCTCTCCCATTCATTGCGATTCTTCTAGTCGCTCTTCTCATTATCACTTACGTGCCAGAGCTGAGCCTGTGGCTCACCCGGGTGTTCAACGTATCCTGAGAGAACTCTGCCTTCTTTTCCGTTCGTATTTGCATGGCCTTTCTTCTTGACTCTTTTTCTTTTTTTCCATATATTTTTTTGAGTTTTTTGAATAAAATCGCCAGTCGGGCGCTGTTACGGAAGTGTTTGGAAGCAGCTGAACGGCCGTTTCCGTGCAACTCACGCTGGGGGATTTGCCATGAAGATCAATGTCTCCAAGCTCTCCGAAGGAATTCACGAGTATGGATTGACCGCAGAGCCGGCAGAGATCGGTCTCGGGGAACAATTCCACGAAACTGTCCACGTTGCGGTCATGCTCGATAAAAGCAGTCGACAGATCCACTTGAGAGCCCGTGTGACGACGACCGGGTGCTTCCTTTGTGATCGATGTATCGAGGAATTCCAAATACAGCTGGGAAATTCATACGACATGTATTACATCGCGGGAGAATCCGATCGCAGTCTCTACGACGTGGATGAAGTACACGTAGTCCCGCCAGATGTCAACGAGATTGATATCGGAGAGGATGTGAGGCAAATTGTCATGCTGGCGGTTCCTCAGAAACTTTTGTGTATGGAATCCTGTGCAGGTCTATGCCCTCGATGTGGTCGGAATCTCAACCGCGAGCGGTGCACCTGTAAGGTAGAGGAAATCGATCCCCGTTGGGATAAGCTTCGAGGCCTTATCAACTATCAGTGAGACCTCAAAAGAATCAAAGGAAGTGAGAATCTATGCCGAATCCGAAACGCCGTCATTCAAAGTCACGACGAGACAAACGACGAACCCATTACAAAGCTTCGGTTCCCTCGGTTGGTGAATGCCCGAATTGTCACGAGCCAAAGCTCCTGCATCGTGCCTGTCCGAATTGTGGATACTATAATGGACGCTCTGTTATAATCCCGAAGGAAGCCTGAGACGATTACAGCGGCTTCCCATTCCATGTATCCTCGAGTATCTTCGCTCTTATCCCAACCACAGCTATAGAAATCTTCTCAGAAAAAGCCAACAGGTATTCTGTGGAGACTCAAACGAAATTGAGAATTGCCGTGGATGCGATGGGGGGTGATTACGCTCCGCATAATACCATCGCGGGTGCACTCGAGGCGTTGGAGCAGACCCAAAATCGATTTGACGTCATTCTTGTAGGCCGCGAGGGAGCCATCAGAGAGGAACTCCAGAAGCATCGCGCGAACGGTACGGCCCACACAGTCGTGGAAGCGCCGGAGGTCATTACCTTTGACGATTCGCCGACGGCTGCTCTAAAGACGAAGAAGCGATCCTCAATCGTCGTGGGCATCACACTTCACAAAGAGGGAAAGGCCGACGCCTTTGTGAGTGCGGGAAACACGGGCGCTGTCCTCTCTGCATCGACTCTTATCCTCGGTCGTCTTGAGGGCGTGGGACGCCCGACCATTGGTGCATTCTTCCCTAGCGAGCGGGGAGTATGCCTCCTCCTTGATGCAGGGGCAAACGTCGACTGTCGGCCGCAGCATCTCTTTGAGTTCGCCATTATGGGTAGCATTTATGTTCGTCAATTTCTCCGCTACGAAAATCCAACAGTGGGATTGCTCAATGTCGGCGAAGAACCATCGAAGGGCGGCTCCCAGTCTCAAGAAACGTTCCAGCTGCTTTCTCGGAGCAGCTTAAACTTTATCGGCAATGTTGAAGGCCGCGACATCCTGAAGGGGAAGGCACAGGTTGTTGTCTGCGACGGTTTTGTTGGCAACGTTGTTCTGAAATTTGGCGAGAGCGTCATCGGCTTGTTGAAAAAGCGGCTCATTGAATATTCGCGCGCGGGGTTTTTTAACAAGATCCGTGCCCGGGTAGCCTATGGTGCACTGAAGAAGATCATGAAAGATTTTGATTACCAAGAACACGGTGGCGTCCCCGTCCTTGGCGTTCAGGGCGTGTGCATCATCGGTCACGGTCAATCAACGGCAAAGGCCGTGCGGAACATGATACTGAGGGCTGAAGAGATGATCCTTCAGAATATCAACGGGCAAATTCAGGATGCCCTCCGAGTAACAGTTTAGGAGCAACGTCATGGAATTGCCACGGAGAAGACGTGCAACGATCACGGCAGTGGGACATTACGTTCCGGAGAAAGTTCTCTCGAACAAAGACCTGGAACGAATGGTCGACACCAGTGATGAGTGGATCCGGACGAGAACGGGAATCGTCGAGCGTCGGATCCTTGAGAATGGTGCAACGTCAGACCTTGCGGTGAAAGCGGCAGAAGATCTTCTTGCGAATCGTGGCATCGGTGCAGGCGAAATCGACTTGATCATCGTGGGGACTGTGACTCCAGACATGTTTTTCCCGGCCACGGCATGTCTCGTTCAGGATCGCATTGGTGCGAAAAAAGCCTGGGGCTTTGACCTCTCGGCGGCCTGTTCGGGCTTCGTCTATGCACTTGTCACAGGCGCTCAGTTTGTTGAGAGTGGTACCTGCAATAAAGTTCTTGTTATCGGTGCGGACAAAATGAGCGCGATCACCGATTACACCGATCGCAACACGTGCATCATCTTTGGTGATGCAGGCGCCGCGGTTCTTCTCGAGCCAAGCGAGGATCCAGCACTCGGAATTCTTGATCATGCTCTCTATGCCGATGGCTCCGGCGCATGTTATCTTTATCAAAAAGGCGGTGGAAGCCTGTACCCCCCCACACACGAGACCGTTGACCAGAAAATGCACTACCTTTACCAGGACGGGAAGGCAGTGTTCAAAGTCGCGGTGGTCGGAATGGCAGACGCCTCCGTGGACCTCATGAAACGCAACAACCTAACCGGAGCTGACGTTGATTGGCTGGTTCCACATCAAGCGAACAAGAGGATCGTCGATGCCTGCGGCGAGCGTATGGGGCTCGATCCGTCGAAGGTGATGATGAACATCGATCGTTACGGCAACACAACAGCTGCGACCATTCCGCTCTGTCTTTCGGAATGGTGGCAGTGTGGAAAGCTCCGCAAAGGACAGCGACTCATTCTCTCGAGCTTTGGTGCAGGATATACGTGGGGAGCCGTGTATCTCCGCTGGTCATTCAATAATCCGAAGAAGTCATTAATCAGTTGATGCGGAGAACCTAACCTCTCGCCAATGCAGAAATTTGCTTTTGTTTTCCCAGGTCAGGGGTCGCAATATGTTGGGATGGGGAAAGACCTCTGGGAACGAAGTAACGCTGGAAGAGAGTTCTTTGAAAGAGCAGATCAGTTGCTGGGGTTTAGTCTCAGCAGAATTTGTTTCGAGGGTCCTGAAGAGGAGCTCACGCAAACGAAGAACACTCAGCTCGCCCTCTTCGTGCACAGTCTTGTCCTTGCAAATCTTGTGAGAGATGAGAGAGCGGTTGCTGCAGCGGGGCATTCGCTCGGAGAGTACACGGCTCTTGTCTATGCTGGCGCAATAACCTTCGAGGAAGGGCTTCGACTCGTTCGGCTGAGGGGAGAATTGATGCAGAAGGCGTGTGACGAGCAGCCCGGAACGATGGCTGCAATCATCGGGTTGGATCCAAAGGCTGTCGGTGAAGTTTGCTGCAAGGCGTGGACGTCGGGAATCGTTCAGGCGGCAAACTACAACTCCCCCGGTCAAGTTGTGATTTCTGGTTCTGTATCTGGCGTCCGGAAGGCAATGGAACTCGCGAAGGTGCGAGGTGCAAGGATGGTGAAGGAGCTTACTGTGGGTGGTGCGTTCCACTCCCCGCTCATGGAAAGTGCAATGGAAGGCTTGAAGAGAGTAATCGAGGAGACGGAGATTCGTGAAGCGAGGATTCCCGCGTACATGAATGCTTCGGCAAAACCAGCGAAGAAACCTGAAGAGATTCGCGACGCGCTTGCCCAGCAGCTCACAAGCGCAGTTAGATGGGAGGAGTCGATACGGAATATGATCGCGGATGGACTGACGAGGTTTGTCGAAGTGGGGGCAGGAAAGGTTCTTCAAGGACTCATCAAGCGGATTAGTCCCGAGAGTGAAGTCGCCAGTATCGAACGACTCGAAGATTTGGTTGTGATCGACAATCGATGAAATTGATTGTTGAATGCTCCCTCCCGGACTGATAGACCTGAATGGAAAGTTTGCCCTCGTTACAGGTGGATCGCGTGGAATCGGGAAAGCAATCGTCACAACATTGGCGAATGCCGGGGCGACGGTAGCATTTACCTATCGGCAATCTACAGTGGCAGCAGAAGGATTTGTTAAGGAATTGGAAAAGGATGGACGAAAAGTAGCAGCCTACCAGTCAGACGCTTCAAACTATGAGGATGCTAAAGGAATTGTCGAAAAAGTTCTCGGTGATTTCAGGCGACTGGACATTCTTGTGAACAACGCTGGTATCAACCGAGACAATCTTCTCCTGCGAATGAGTGAAGAGGATTGGGATTTGGTCATCAACACGAATTTGAAGGGTGTTTTTAATTTCACGAAGGCAGCATGTCGTCAGATGATCAGTCAGCGCTCAGGGAAGATTATTAATGTTACCTCGATCGTCGCACTCATGGGGAATGCGGGTCAGGCCAATTATGCCGCATCAAAAGCGGGGATGATCGGGTTCACGAAATCCATCGCGAAAGAGCTCGCGTCTCGGAACATTCAGGTGAACGCTGTAGCACCCGGCTATATCGATACCGACATGACCCTCAGCCTCAGCGAAGCGCAAAGGAAAGCGTTGACGGATTTCATACCCCTAAAACGGACGGGGAAGCCTGAGGAGGTTGCGGAGATGGTTGCGTTTCTCGCCTCTTCCGGTTCCGATTACATGACCGGACAGGTGATTTGCGTCGATGGCGGAATGACCGCTTAACGGTCTTCAAGCAGTGACTTCTAACAGAGGTTTTGGGAATTTCTTCTCACATACTCAAAGGAGGTTCGTCCAATGGCTGACATAGCAGGTAAGGTGAAGGAAATCGTCGTCAACAAACTTGGAGTCGACGAAGGGCAGGTTACTTCTGAGGCTTCCTTCATCAACGATCTCGGAGCGGATTCGCTCGACACCGTAGAGCTGGTGATGGAGTTCGAAAAGGCGTTCAACATCCAAATTCCCGATGAAGACGCCGAGAAGATTTCCACGGTCGGCGACGCCGTCACCTACTTGAAATCCAAAGTGCCAGGCTGATGAGCACGACCAAACTCGAATCGGTTTTCTTTGCCGGTGAATGGAAAGGGACTTAGAGTCGGAGCGTAGAAAACCATGACAACGAATAATCAGAAATTGCGAGCTGTTATTACGGGAATGGGTGCTGTTACCCCACTCGGCTTGAACTTGCACGACACGTGGGGTGCCCTCCTGGCAGGGAAGAGCGGCGTTGGAAAGATTACTCGTTTCGACATTAGCCAGTACGATACAAAAATTGCGGGTGAGCTAAAGGGGTTTGATCCTCTGCATTACATGGACAGGAAAACCGCCCAGCGGATGGACCGATTCACCCAGTACGCCATCGCGGCCACAGAAATGGCAATCAAAGATGCTGCATTGAATCTCGACAGAATCGATCACGACCGCGTTGGCGTCATCTTCGGCTCCGGAATCGGTGGAATGGAAACCTATCACAAGCAGCAGCAAACGCTCTACGAGACTGGTGGTCCCCATCGCATAAGTCCTTTCTTCGTCCCGATGATGATCGCGGACATTGCAGCAGGGTACATCGCGATGAGATATCAGTTCAAGGGTCCGAACTACGCAACGACGTCCGCTTGCGCAACCTCTGCCCACTCCATCGCAGATGCAGTAATGCTTATCCAGCGCGGCGATATCGATTTTGCTGTGACGGGTGGATCCGAGGCCGCTGTGTGCCCGATGGGAATTGGTGGCTTCAACGCGATGAAAGCGCTTTCGACTCGGAATGATGAGCCGGAAAAAGCGAGTCGTCCCTTCGACGCTCAGCGCGACGGTTTTGTGTTGGGCGAGGGCGGGGCCGTCTTGATTCTCGAAGAACTCAACCATGCACTTGCACGCGGTGCGGGCATTCACGCTGAGCTTGGAGGCATGGGTCTCACTGCCGATGCGTATCACATAACACAGCCTGCACCCGGAGGTGAGGGAGCCATTCGGTCGATGCGGCTATGTGTCAAAGACGCGGGCCTACTGCCCGAAAATGTCGACTACATTAACGCCCACGGGACCTCCACACCCTACAATGATAAAACGGAGACTGAAGCAATCAAAGCAGTGTTCGGTGAGCACGCCTACAAACTGCATGTGAGCTCCACGAAATCGATGACCGGCCATCTTCTCGGTGCTGCAGGAGCGGTCGAGGCAATCTTCACCGCCCTTGCCATTGAGAATAATGAAATGCCCCCGACGATCAATTATGAATTTCCGGATCCAGAGTGTGACCTCAACTACATTCCAAACAAAGCACTGAAAAAGGAAGTCAACATTGCGGTCAGCAACGCATTTGGATTTGGGGGACACAACGTGTCTCTCCTTTTGAAGAAATTTTCGCAGAATTGAGAGAGATGGATGTCTCTGGTTCGAATCATCACAGAAAAGGTAAAGCACCTTCTTCCAGCGCCGCGCAAGTCAGACAGCAACCAAATCCCCGCCGACATTGACCTCGGGCGCTTCGAAACAATCATCGGCCATCGGATTCGTCAACCCCAACTTTTTGTAGAAGCACTCCTCCATCGTTCCTACCTTCAGTACCACGACCTGCAGCAAAAGAGATCTAACGAGCGACTCGAATTCCTGGGGGACTCCGTCCTCAACCTTATCGTTGGTGAATATCTCTACAATCGCTATCCCGAGGCAGAGGAGGGGGAGCTGACGAAACTTCGATCTCGTCTCGTTAGCAGGAAAGCTCTCGCCGTCTACGCTCGACAGTTGAACCTTGATGAATTCATGTTTCTGAGCTCAAGTGCCGCACAGTCGCTTGAGAGAGGAAGCGATTCGATGCTGGCCGATGCCTATGAGGCTGTCATCGCGGCGATCTACCTCGACAGCGGGTACGAAGCCGCCAAGCGATTCGTCGAGCGACAGGTTCTGGGAGCATTGAAGAGCGGCATCCTCGACACGGCAGATCAAAACTATAAAAGCATTTTGCTTGAATATGCTCAGGGTCATGGACTCGGCATCCCGAAATACACGATCGTGAAGGAAGAAGGCCCAGACCACGACCGCACGTTTACTGTGGAGGTTGTTGTCGGCGACCAGCGATGCGGTGTTGGAACAGGGAAAAGTAAGAAGGAGGCCGAACAGTCTGCCGCAATGATGGCCCTCGATAGAATCGATAGCACGAATCTCAAGGCATCAGCGTGATCGAAAGTGAGAACTGAAGAATGGCCGAACCACTCATATTTGAAATCAGCAAACCTGGACGAAGAGGATATTCACTCCCACGAGTTGATGTACCCGAAAAGAAGCTCGAGGATCTCGTCCCACCCAAGCTACTGCGTAAAGAGCCAGCGGCACTCCCCGAGGTCAGCGAGAATGAAGTCGTGCGGCATTTTGTTCGTCTATCCTCCATGAATTACCACATCGACAAGGGAATGTATCCGCTCGGTTCGTGTACGATGAAGTACAACCCGAAGGTCAACGAGGTTGCAGCCGCATTTCCTGGTTTTCAATCCATTCATCCTCTTCAACCAGAAGGAACGGTCCAAGGGGCTCTCAAATTGATGCACGAGCTTGCCGAGGACCTCGGCGAAATCACTGGAATGAAGGCGGTCAGTTTGGAGCCGGCCGCTGGTTCACAGGGAGAGTTGACCGGCTTGCTCATGATCCGTGCCTATCACCGCAAGAAGGGGAAACAGAGAAGCAAGATTCTCGTGCCCGATTCTGCGCACGGCACAAATCCAGCCAGCGTCACCATCGCTGGATATCATTCAGTGAACATCAAGTCGAATGCTCGTGGCACAGTAGACCTCGAAGACCTCGAGCGCAATTTGGATGAAGAAGTTGCCGGGTTCATGCTTACCAATCCAAACACGTTAGGGATCTTTGAACGAGATATTCTGAAAATCGAGAAGCTCATCCACGATGCCGGTGCGATTATGTACATGGATGGGGCAAACCTCAATGCTCTCCTCGGAATTACTCGACCCGGGGATATGGGATTTGATTGCGTTCACATCAATCTACATAAGACGTTTTCAACGCCGCATGGCGGGGGTGGTCCAGGAGCTGGACCGGTAGCTGTGAGCGACAGGCTCAAACCATTTCTCCCTATTCCATTAATTCAAAAAGTGAATGGTCGCTATCGGTTTGCCTTTAGTCTTCCCGACTCCATAGGAAGAGTGCATACATTCTTTGGCAACTTTGGAATGCACGTCCGCGCCTACACGTACATCCGCATGCACGGTACACAGGGACTCCGAGAGAACAGCGAGAATGCGATCATCAACGCGAATTATCTTCTCACCCGGATCAAGGATCAATTCGATCTACCTTATCAAGAAACGCCGATGCATGAATTTGTCGTGTCCGGAGAACGCCAGCGTGCCCGAGGTGTTCGAGTGATGGATATTGCAAAGCGGCTTCTCGACTACGACTTCCATGCGCCGACGACTTATTTCCCCCTTATCGTCCGCGAGGCTCTGATGATTGAGCCTACAGAAACTGAGACAAAAGAAACGCTCGATGCTTTCGCTGACGCACTCATCAAGATCGATGAGGAAACAAAGACGAATCCGGAACTTGTTCTCAAGGCGCCGCATTCAACACCGGTGAAGCGACTCGATGACGCACTCGCTGCCCGTCAGATCAACGTCTGCTATCGAGACTAATCTCAGATGCCTATCGACGATGACGAAGTCATCCGGAGAATTTTGAAGAATGCGAAGACGATAGCAGTTGTTGGAGCTTCCGCGAAGCCCTGGCGTGACAGCAATAGCATCACGAGGTTTTTGATGAAGGTAGGGTATAAAGTTCATCCTGTGAATCCTAACTACACTGAAGTCCTCGGAGTCCGATGTTTCTCCAATTTAATGGAGGTTCCAGAGCACATCGATATTGTGGATGTTTTTCGACGGCCAGATACCCTGGGACCGATCGCTGAGGAGGCGATTGTCGTTCGAGCGGGGACACTCTGGACTCAGCTTGGAGTTGTCAACGAAAACGCGGCCGAAAAAGCAGAACGAGCAGGGCTAAATGTGATTATGGATCGGTGCATCATGGTGGAGCATCGGCGACTCCTCAGGTAAACGGGGTTGCTCCTCAATTGAAAGTAGCTTCCGACAGGGGCTACTTTTTGTTTTTCAGGATGTGAATATCGTGACGTTAATGAGACGACTTGTTTTCTGCAGTGTTTCACTCACTCTCTTTCTCCAGCCCTTCTATCTTCACGCTCAAGATTCTCTCTCAGTCTCCGATTCTGTTAGCAAACGACGAGTTCCGACCCCCGTTGTCATCGATAAAATTGTCATCCGTGGCAATGAGATAACGAAGGACTTTGTCATCCTTCGGGAGATGTCGTTGAAGCCCGGTGACACGTTGAGTCTGAGCACAGCGGAGTTTGATAAGAATCGTATCTACAGTCTTGGATTGTTCAACCGCGTGGAGCTTTCCTACTATCTCACGGACGACAAAGCAACACTCTACGTCGATCTGAATGAGCGCTGGTATATTTTTCCATTCGTCGTCCTTGGGGTCAAAGATCGTGACTGGAAAAAGTTTTACTACGGCCTCGGAGTCCTCCACGATAACTTTCGCGGTCGGAATGAAAAGATCTCTGCCTCGTTTGCTCTCGGGTACGATCCTTTCTTCTCCGTGCGATACCGAAACCCGCTCTTGAGCCTGGAATCGAACCTCTTTCACACAAGCAGGCTGTTCTACTCGCGCGTTCGAAACAAAAGCCTTGTTTCTCAGCGTTCCGGACCGAACTTTGATGAGGACCACTACGGAGTTGAAGGGACAATCGGGAAACGATTCAACATTTTCCAGTCTCTCTCACTCACGCTTGGATACGAAGTCCTCACGGTTTCTCAGAATGAAGCCGGGCGGACACTCTCGCCAAGCGGTCGAGACGCTTTCATCTCGGCAGGACTTAGCTTTGTTCACGATACGCGCGACCTCGCAGAATATCCATCGAAGGGGGCACTGCTCGGGGTTTCGTTCAGCAAGTATGGTTTCAGTGAATCTGTCGTGAACTATTACCACCTCTACTTTGATTCCAGAAAATTCGTGCCGACACTCGGTGGGATGGTCGTTGCCGGTCGATTCT
>JAHEZR010000119.1 GCA_023251005.1 Ignavibacteriota bacterium
ACGCCGCTCCACTCTTATACGACTTTATCTCACGCTCCCGACGATAGGCCTCCTCTTTCGTCGCATAGTCTTCCCTGTGTATTGTTTCCCAGGGACGGTATGCCTTGGTCGACCTAACCTTACCCGCATTGTGCGCATCCAAGCGCCCATCTGGTCTGCGCTGTGACCAATGTAATACCTACCTGTCTTTATACTGCGCGCAATGTAGACCGTGAACATTGCATCCCAACGGTTTTTGCCGCCGATGGCGGCACCCCCCGCCTGAGGCGGGGCGGCGAGACCGCCCATTTGCCGCTTCCAGCGGCATCCCGCCATAGGCGGTGACAGCCACTCTGGCACCCCTCCGTTTTGTATCACAGTGAAAATATAGAAAGTTTTTGAGGGAAATTCAATCCAATAAAAAACCCCGTTCAACTGCTTCAGTTGACGGGGTTTCCTGTAACACCAACTTGGTTACTTCGTCTTCTCGACCGTGCTGACCACAAGCAGCTTCGCTCCACTTCTTTCTATGACTTTCCCCGTGATCGTGACTTTCTCGTCAAGATAGGGCATCAGTTTTTCGCTGGAACTCTTCATCGACATCCCTTCGTTCGCAGTATAATACAAATCCTTTGTCTTCTCTTCCAAGAACGCAAGAGGAATCCCACCCTTCGCACACGCTTCGGCACAGTTGTGATGGTCTTCACTGAGAGCCATATCTCCCATCTTCA
Source organism: Ignavibacteriota bacterium (assembly GCA_023251005.1). The sequence continues at coordinate 711 of JAHEZR010000119.1, forward strand.
TGTAGCATTCCGAATCGACAATCTGTCCAACCAATGTAACTTCCTTTGGCTTGTCTTTCTTCTCAGCCTTCTCTGCTTTCGAATCTTTCTGCTGACCCAGCATGTTACCAGCGATGAATACCGAGAGAACGAAAAAAACAATACGCTGAATTAACTTCTGCATTCTGCTACCACCTCCTTTTCTTTTGTTGAGAGAAGATCGGAAAATTCATTATGAAAAACAATCCCATTGTTGAAGAGTTCCCGGCTGGTATCTCTTGCTCGATTCGATGATAGGTTTTCGACTCAGATGCCGACCTTGACTTTCACTCCCAAATACGATAAATTAGCGAGGAAATCGAACCCACTCATCATTCCTCGATACGCTCTAAGAATCTCGTAAACGCCACCTTGAATGTCTGTTAAGATTGGGGATAAAGCGCCTGATTTTACGCTCATCGATGCTACGCGAAAGCCGCGATCGCTAAAGGAATTCCAAGGGAAGAAAGCTGTGTTGGCTTTTTTCCCAGCAGCTTTTACGGGGGTGTGCACAAAAGAGTTCTGCACGTTTCGAGATTCGCTGGCGAATCTTGAAAAGATGGATGCTCAAGTTGTCGGCATCAGCGTCGATCCACCGTTTGCAAACAAAGCTTATTCTGATGCGTACGGATTCACCTTTCCGCTCCTGAGCGATTACTCACGAAAGGCAATTAGAGCGTATGGTGTTGTTCACGAAGACTTCGCTGGACTTCCGGGGTATTCCGCAGCGAAGAGATCGATCTTTGTTCTCGACCGCAGCGGGGTAGTGAAATACGGTTGGGTTTCGGATGACCCGAGCAAAGAACCGAATTATGAAGAGGTCACCAAGGCACTCCAGTCAATCCCATAAATTGGTTCATGACTCGAATAAGACACGACAATGATCAAAGAAGGAGATAAGGCACCGAACTTCACGCTCATCTCTGGCGACGGAGAAAAAGTATCTGTCTCGGATTTCAAAGGGAAGAAGGTTGTCCTATATTTTTATCCGAAAGATGACACTCCGGGTTGCACGAAGGAAGCATGTTCGTTCCGTGACAATCAGGCCGCGATTAAGCGCAAGGGTGCTGTCGTTCTCGGAGTAAGTGTCGACGCTCCAGACTCTCACAAGAAATTTGCTGAGAAGTATTCGTTGCCATTTCCGCTTCTGAGCGATGAGAAGAAGGAAGTTGTGAAGACATACGGCGTCTGGAAAGAGAAGAATCTCTACGGAAGAAAATTCATGGGAATCGAGCGGACAACCGTCATCATCGACGAGCGCGGATATATCCAACACATATTACCCAAAGTCAAAGTAGATGGCCATACCGAGGAAGTCCTGGACAAACTCTGAGTGCTTGCTCTTGCCAATTTCTTCCAACCTACTGAGGAGGTGCCATGGACAATTTCAAAGCTCCACTTGCTGAGCTCATCGGAACGTTTGCACTGATCTTTGTGGGAGTTGGGGCGATCTGTGTTGATTCGCTGACTCACGGAGGAGTCGGCTTGGTGGGAATCGCGCTTGCACATGGGCTCGCAATCGCAACGATGGTTTCTGCAACCGGTCATATTTCTGGTGGCCATCTCAATCCGGCGGTAACCATTGGTGCTCTCGCCGGTGGGAAGATATCTTTCAAAACCTCGATCTACTACATCATCGCACAGCTGATCGGTGCTTCGCTCGCGGCCTTGGCTCTGAAAGGTGTCTTCGATACAGCACTCCTCGAAGGGGTACATTATGGAACTCCAGCACTCGGAAACGGAGTCAGTGTAGTCGCAGGAGTATTGCTTGAAGCCATCCTCACATTCTTTCTCGTCTTCGCGGTCTATGGAACAGCGATCGATGATCGTGGCCCAAGAGTCGGTGGACTGTTCATTGGCCTTGTCATCACGATGGACATTCTCGTGGGTGGAACACTGACCGGTGCCTCGATGAACCCCGCACGGACATTTGGACCCGCGCTTCTCTCAGGATTCTGGGAGAACCATTTCGTGTATTGGGCTGGGCCTGCATTAGGAGGATTCGTTGCGGCGTTGGTCTATCAGTATGTACTTGGAGGTTTTTGGACCAAGAAGTGATGAAGGTGAGCGGAGATGCGCGAAACCTTTGTTGACTCGATGTTGTTAATTTCACTGGCTTAAGTTTATCGAAAGAATTTTTCTAGCAGAAGATGGTGTACGTAACACGAAAAGCTGAGTTCAGCGCGGCACATCGTCTGTTCAATCCAAAATTCTCGGATGAGCAGAACGAAGCGGTATTCGACAAGTGTAACAATCCAAGTGGACACGGTCATAATTACACGCTCGAAGTAACAGTTTCGGGAGAGCCGAATCAGGAAAGCGGCTACGTGATTGACCTCAAAAAGCTCAACCGCCTCATCGATGAAGAGGTCATCGACAAAGTCGATCACAAGCATCTCAACTACGACGTCGATTTTCTCAAGGGGATCATCCCAACGGCGGAAAATCTTGCGATAGCTTTCTGGAGAATTCTTTGTCCTAAGATAACTGAGGGGAGACTATACTCAGTCCGAGTCTACGAGTCAGACAAGAATTACGTTGAATATCGAGGAGAATGAATCGTGAGAATTGAGGAAATCGTCAAAGAAGAAGTTGCGCTGGAGGATTTAGTTCGAGATCTGCTGAAGCAGATCGGAGAAGATCCAAGCCGCGAGGGATTACTCAAAACTCCGCGGCGTGTCGCGAAAGCCTATGAGTACCTCACGAGCGGTTACCGTCAGGACATCAAGAAGGTCCTAAACGGCGCTGTGTACGAAGAAAAATACAGTGAGATGGTGATCGTGAAGGACATTGACTTCTTCAGCCTCTGTGAACACCATCTTCTACCGTTCTACGGCAAGTGTCACGTCGCGTACATTCCAAAAGGAAAGATTCTTGGCCTGAGTAAAGTGCCGCGTATCGTTGAGGTATTTAGTCGGAGACTTCAGATACAGGAGCGTCTTACTCAACAGATCGCCGAAACCCTGTACGAATGCCTCAATCCAGATGGCGTCGCAGTTGTCATCGAGGCTCGGCATCTCTGCATGATGATGAGAGGCGTGGAGAAGCAGAACTCGGTCGCAACGACGAGTGCAATGTTTGGCGTGTTCCGCGATGATGAGAAAACGCGCGGAGAACTCTTGAGACTCATTTCTACCAAACTGACATAAGATTGGCAGGAAAGACTGGTCATAGCCGCGAGGCGCGCCCAGTTGTTTGGGTGACTGGAGCGAGCCGCGGCATCGGATACGAGACTGCAAATGCATTTTCAGCACTAGGGACTGAAGTTGTTCTCACTTCGAGGAACGAGCGGAAAATAAAAGGGCTCGCAGACGAGATCAAGAAGGCCGGAGGATTAGCGACACCGATTGTTTGTGATGTATCCTCGGAAGTGAGCGTGGCCTCGACGGCGAAAAAGATCCTTGCGCGTTATGGCCATGTCGATGTCCTCGTGAACAATGCTGGCGTCACGTATTTCAAATCTTTTCGTGATACAAGTCCCGACGAGTTTAACGAAGTTATCTCCACCAATCTTGGGGGAACGATCCTCTGCACGAAAGCGGTTCTTGAATCGATGATTCGGCGCCGCTCCGGCCACATCTTCAACATCATCTCCGTCGCGGCTCAAACAACTTACACAGGATCCTCGGCGTACAGCGCCTCGAAGGCCGGCATACTTGCTCTCACGAATGTTCTTCGAGGGGAGGTCCGGCGTTACAATATCAAGGTTACGGCAATTCTTGCCGGCGCGACGGAGACTCTAATGTGGAGT
>JAHEZR010000020.1 GCA_023251005.1 Ignavibacteriota bacterium
CGATAACATTTCTCTTCTCACACGGCAGGAAGGGGAAGTGAATTACAATCCTGCAGTGCTGAAGAGAAATCCAGATGGTAAGTTTTTGTATTCGATCGAGTCGATCAAGAACTCAACGCAGTACTACGCCGAGGCTCAGAGTGTCCAGAGCGAGGAATTTAAAATCACCGTGATTGATCGCCCGGCTGTCAAGAATCTTCGCCTTCATCTTACCTATCCATCCTACACTGGCGTTGCCTCACGAGACCTTGATGACAACGTTGGTGATGTGACAGCCCTTTTCGGCACGAAGATCGAAGTTGATGTGCACGCGAACAAGGAGCCAGCCAAGGCAAGCCTTGTGTTTAATGATCAAACACAGATTCCGATGAAAGTTTCTGGACTGAGTGCAGCGGCACGGCTAGTACTCTCAAATGATCGCACGTATCATGTTCTCCTCGCCGATGATAAGAATATTCAGAATAGTGACCCCATCGAGTACCAACTCAAGGTCGTGCGTGATGAAGACCCGACGGTGAGCATTGCACTTCCAGGAAGAGATATGGATCTTACCGATGAGATGCGGCTTCCACTCCTGCTCAAGATCCACGATGATTTCGGATTCACCAGACTGCGGCTTGGATATAAGATTGTTCACTCCCGATACGAGCGCCCTGCCGAGGAGTATACTTTTCTCGATGTTCCACTCGAGAAACCACAATTGCTTGGCGCGGCGGGCTCGATCGATCTTGATGTTTCATATCTCTGGGACCTGCGAAAGATGAACCTTGCGACCGAGGACGTCGTCAGCTACTTCGCTGAGGTCTATGACAATGACGCCGTCTCAGGGCCCAAGGTTGGAAGGAGTCAGACGTATACCGTTCGGGTTCCGTCTCTCGATGAAATTCTCGCCGATGTGGACAAGACTCATAGAGAAACAATTGAAGAACTCAAAGATGCTTTTGAGGAAGCGAAGGAACTCAAGAAGAGTCTGGACGAGATCAACCAGGATCTAATAAAGTCTCGAGACCAGCTTAACTGGGAAAAGCAGAAGAAGAACGAGGAGATGTTGAAGAAATACGAGGAGATGCAGAAGAATCTCCAGGAGACCAGCCGCAAGCTGGATCAAGTTGTTCAGCAAATGGAGAAGAACAATCTCATCTCACCGGAAACACTGGAAAAATACCTCGAGCTTCAGAAGCTCATCGAGCAGATTAATTCTCCCGAATTGCGTGAAGCGATGAAGAAACTCCAGGAGGCACTTCAGAATCTAAGCCCGGAGCAGCTCCGCGAGGCGCTCAAGAAATTTACATTCTCTGAAGAGATGTTCAGGCAGAGTCTCGAGCGCACCCTCAGCATTCTGAAACGAATCCAAATTGAGCAGAAACTTCAGGAAGCACTAAAGCGCACAGGGGAATTGCAGCAGAAAGAGGAGGAGATTAGAGAAGAGAGCCGGCGCACTAACCCGACGGACAGCGAAAAACTACAGGAACTCAATCAGAAACAGAAAGATGCAAAATCAGACTTTGAGACTCTCCAGAAACAATTAGGGGAGCTTCAGAAGAAAATGGAAGAATTCCCAGACGAGATGCCGCTTGACGAGCTCCACAAAGCCACCCACGATCTTGGAGAGCAGAAAGTCGGACAGAAGATGGATAGAGTTTCAGGGCAGCTTCAATCAGGCGATCTGAAAGCGGCGCAGCTACAGCAGCAGGACGTCGCTTCCGCATTACAGCAATTAATGAAACAGCTTGAGCGGACTCAGCAGGCAATGCTGCAAAAACAGCAGCAGCAAGTTGTGCGAGATTTGAAGAAGATGCTCCAGGATCTCCTCGATCTCTCAAAGCAACAGGAAGCGCTGAAGGAAGAATCACAAAGCCTCGAGCCAAACTCCCAGCAATTCCGGGAGAACGCTCAGGAACAGATGAGGCTCACGAACGAGCTGATGAACCTCATCGATTCGATGATGAAACTCTCGCAACGGACTTTTGCTGTGAGCCGCGAGATGGGGAAATCGGTTGGGAAGGCGCTTTCGGAGATGAACGAGGCGATGAACGGAATTGAATCGCGGAATGGCTCCGTCGCATCGCAGCATCAAGGTGCAGCGATGGGTGCACTGAATGAAGCTGCAACGCAGGTCCTGAATGCTCTTCAGTCGATGATGCAAGGAGGAGGTGGGGGGCTTCAATCTCTCCTCCAGCAACTCCAGCAGATGATTGGACAGCAGCAAGGGATTAATGCCGGGACAGCGAATCTCGGACAGTTGAACGCTATGACGCCGGAACAGCAGGCGGAGATGGCGCGTCTGGCGGGTCAACAAGCGGCGGTACAGAAGTCGCTTGAGCAGATCAATGAGGAAGCGCGACAGAGTGCAGAGCGGGAGAGAATCCTGGGCGATCTCGGAAAAATCGGCGAAGAGATGAAGGAAGTAGTGAAGGATCTCGAGCAGAATAACGTGAACCCGAATACGATCCAGAAGCAGGAGCGGATTCTTTCTCGACTCCTCGATGCCCAGCGCTCGATGCATGAGCGAGATTTTGAAAAGCGCAGAAAAGCGGAACCCGGCAAGGAGGTTGTTCGAAAAGGCCCGCAAGAGCTTGACCTCACAACACAGGAAGGGAAAAACCGGCTGATGCAAGATTTGCTCAAGGCAATGGAAGAAGGGTATGCGAAGGATTATGAGGAGCTCATACGGAAATATTTTGATGCGCTGCAGAAAGCAGAGGTCAGCCGAGTAAAAAACTAGTAGCATTAACCCCGCTTTCTTTCGAACCCAGCGAGGTTGTTGATTAAATAGTAGCTTAAGTCAGATAAGTGGCTGAAACCCGTGGCACTCAGCGAGCTGCGGGTTTTTGATTTTCTCTCACAAGTTCTTTATATTGCAGACAACCCAAATCGCTCATTGAGAGTGTCGCATAACTTTGGGGGGACACTATATGTGTAGACTAACAGCATGCCTTGCTCTCTCCCTTCTTCTGTCGGCTGTTCTGTTTGCAGCACCCACTACCACCACGATTGTCTCCGGTCCTAATCCCTCTAACTTCGGCGAGTTTGTCACGTTCACAGCAACGGTGACAAGCGGTGGTAATCCTGTTACAGTGGGAGGTCTCAGGATCATAGACACCTATCAAGGCACGACGATCACGCTCGTTCAGAGACCTCTGAACAGTAGCGGCCAGACGACGATTATTATTTCCAGTCTCGGCGTTGGTGCTCACAATCTGCAAGCAGTCTATCTGGGTACGAGTAATTTTCAGGGGAGTGAAAGTGCGATATTAGCCCAGAGCGTGAGAGCGCCGACCACTACTACGGTTCTTTCCAACAAAAACCCCTCCGGCTGTACTGAAGCAGTTACTTTCACTGCGGCGGTGACAAGTACGTTTGCAGGCACGATTACGGGGACAGTGCAATTCAAGGACAACGGTTCTCCCATCGCGGGACCGTTGAATTTAGTTAACGGCAGTGCCGGCGTTATTATGTCGTCTCTATCATTGGGCAACCACACGATCACGGCAGAGTACAGCGGCAATAACAACTTCGGAGGTAGCACCGGCACACTCTCTCAGAGTGTTCAGGACAATACTCCTCCAACAATAACCTGTCCGGCGAATATCGAGAGCATCGTTGGGCCGGGTCAGTGCACGGCGGTAGTGACTTACACGCCTACGGCGAGTGACAACTGTTCTAGCGTCAACGTTGTCAGTACGCCACCGTCGGGTACAGCCTTTCCCGTAGGGATCACTACGGTCAAGTGTGTTGCAACGGATGCCGTCGACAACAAGGATAGCTGCAGTTTCACCGTCACGGTTCGGGACACAACCCGACCAGTCATCACCTGTCCATCGAACGTCGTAAGGGCGGCGGATGCGGGGAAGTGTACTGCGGTAGTCACTTACGCACCTACCGCAAGCGACAACTGCTCCACTGTTAACGTTGTCTCCACGCCACCCTCAGGCACAACTTTTCCTGTTGGGACGACGACCGTAACCTGTAGGGCGACTGACGCTTCTGGCAACACGGCAACTTGTTTCCTCACCGTGAGAATTACCGATACACAACCGCCAACAATCACTACCTCCTCGAATCCAATTGTGCTCTGGCCACCGAATCATGAATACGTGAATATTCCTCTGGCGAGATGCATTGTGGCGGTTAACGATAATTGTGATGGAACCATTCCAGTTAGCAATGTCCGAATTGTATCGGTGAGCAGCGATGAGCCTGCCGTCGCTGGTATTGTTATTGCATCTGACTGCAAATCTGTTAGTCTAAGGGCAGAGCGGCAGGGGACTGGAAACGGCCGCGTCTACACGATCAATATCAGAGCGAGTGACGCAAGCGGAAATATCGGAACAGCCTCTTGCAAGGTTGCGGTTCCACATGACAACAGTCCGAAAGCTTCGGCGGTTGATGACGGAATCGCCCAGACTTTGTGGAGCAATTGTAGTAATCTGTCTGTAGGGGCAGGCCAAACAGGTGATTTGGGCAACCTCGAGAGTCAAATGACCGGCTCAAACGAATTGGCTTTTCCATTAGATTTTCGATTAAGAGATAATTACCCGAATCCGTTTAACCCGAGCACGAAGATTCGGTTTGAAGTACCGGCGTTAAAATTTGTTTCGTTGAAGATATTCGATGTGTTTGGTAGGGAGGTTGCAACTTTGGTCGATGAGATGCGAGCTCCGGGGACGCATGAGGTCACTTGGGATGCCAGTGCCCTTGCGAGCGGAATGTACTTCTATCGATTAAGCGCCGGGGCCTTCGTCCAGACGAAGAAAATGATGTTGATCAAGTAGAATCGTCCATAACTAATATCCTGAGGATCCGTGGTGTCCCGACTTCTAGGGATGCCTCGGGTTTTTTTGTTTTTCTTCCGCCAGTTCTTTATATTGCCAGCGAAATCTGAGATTAAGTCATTCTGCAGATTCTTTCATGACCCTATCTGGAATCTCAAAAGAATCTTCTGCGTTCCTCGAGACCCTTTCCAATTTTTACGACCGCAGCAAAATTTCCGGCATCTCGCGCCGCCACTTCAAACATGCCGAGATGATGGAAATTCTTCATAGTTTGACCTCACAGCACCCCTCGCTGTTCACACTCGAGCAAATAGGCACATCGGTCGAGGGCAGATCCATCAACCTTATCAGACTCGGTGGGGGACGACCTAAGATCCTCGTGTGGTCTCAGATGCACGGAGATGAAGCCACGGCCACGAGAGCACTCCTCGACATGCTCAACATGATTGGATCGAACCTCCGGCAGTCTTTCACAAAGACAATTCTTGATAAAGTGACCCTTCTTCTCGTCCCGATGCTTAACCCAGACGGGGCCGAGCGTTTTCAGCGAAGGAATGCACGGGGAATCGATATCAATAGAGATGCGAGTGCCATTCAAACTCCGGAGGCCGCGATTTTGAAAGCCATGCGGGACGAGTTGAGCCCCGATTTTGGATTCAACCTCCACGATCAGGATCCCCGGTCTGCCGTCGGTCAAACAGATCGCATTGCCGCCATGTCTCTCTTGGCGCCTGCCTACGACGAGGCCAAGAGCACAAACGGAGTCCGCAAGCGAGCAATGCACCTCGCGGCATTCTTCGCGGAAGTTGTTTCTCACTTCGCCTCCGGACATGTCTCCCGTTATGCCGACGAATATGATCCTCGAGCCTTTGGTGACCGGATGCAACAGTGGGGTACGAGCACCATCCTGGTGGAATCAGGCGGATGGCTTGACCCGTTAACGGGTCTCAATGATCTCGAGAAGGAGTATATCAGAAAACTGAATGCGATCGGATTGTTAGCTTCGTGCTGCGCTATTGCGACGGGAGATTTTGAGAAAACCGATGTTGCGGTCTATGAATCTCTTCTGGAGAACAATAAGAATGTCTTTGATATTCTGATCAAGAATGCTCTATTTCACTCTGAAGGATCATCCTCCCCGATTGAAATCGACGTGGGAATCAACACTGAATACCAGCGAGACGGCAAATCAGAGGGATGGAAAACAATCGCACAGGTCGTGGATCTTGGCGACCTTACTCCATTCAGAGCATTTCGTACGATTGACGCACGAGGTCGAGTCCTCTCGATTCCTGCCCTCACTATTGGAACAACAATCCCGATAGAGCATGTCGAGGGATCGGCCCTCTTTAAGAATTGAAATTCTTCTTCAAAAATCAGGTCTATTCCGCTTGCACTAATCTTGTCTTTTTCTTATCATTGAGCACTGAAACTACCCATCGAAAGCATCTCTAGCGTAGTCTACGACCTACAACAACCGTAGGCGACTATCGTACCTACGGTATCGTTGATAGCTAAAACTCCTCCCCCACGAGCGTTTCGAAGAACTCCCAGTTTCGCACCATCAAGGGGAGAGTATCGTGTGTGAGGACCTTGCGACCGGATAGCTGCCTATGCTCATGCCCATAATGGCCATTTTATCCCCAAGCTCAAGCGCCAAGCAGAAGGATTTCGAGCACGAGGCAGTTCCACATATGGACGTTCTCTACAACTACGCCCTCCGTATGACGGGAAATCCCAATGATGCAAGCGATCTTTTGCAGGAAACGTACTTCAAAGCCTATCGATTCTGGGATAAGTACGAGAAGGGAACTAATATCAGGGCATGGCTGTTTCGGATTATGAAGAATTCATACATTAATCGCTATCGGAAGGAGTCGAAAGAACCAGACACAGTTGATTACGACGAAGTCAAGAACTTCTACAATTCTATCCGCGATGAGTCTGTCGATCCGAACGACCTGCAGGAACGCCTCTTCGGAAACCTCCTTGAGGACGATGTAGCAAAAGCCCTCGAATCGCTCCCGGAAGATTTCAAGACCGTCGTTATCCTCTGTGACATCGAAGGTTTTACTTATGAGGAAATTGCCGAGTTTGTTGAATGCCCGATCGGGACCGTTCGCTCAAGACTTCATCGTGGACGGAAGATGCTTCAAGTAAAACTCTTCGACTTCGCACGGAAGCAAGGATACATCGGACGGGATTGAACAGGAGTTGAACGCTTCAATCATGTTCTTTATCAGGAGCAGAATAAAATCGTGAACTGTAATGAGAGTCTAGAATATTTAAGTGCGGCAGCGGATGGACAGTTGGAAGAGGAGAAGAGAAAAGAATTTGATGCACACATTCTGAAATGTCCTTCGTGCCGGAGCGAGTTCGAGAGAGAGACGATAACAAAGCGCACCGTCACTGGCAAGCTCCGTCGAGAAAGAGCCCCCGCAGGTGTTCGCGACCGGATCCTACAGGAACTTTACTCTGAATCCGCCGTGGGAGGAATCGGAAGAGGGGGTGTAAAAGAGTTCATTGATAGGCTTTTCGCACGCCCGCTTGCGAGACCCGCTCTCGTGCTTGGCACTGTTGTTCTTCTCGCAGCCGTTGGAATCACCCTTTTGTCGCGTCGCGAGGCTTCGCCCCCTGTCTCTGAGAACACGGCATCCGACATGGTCGACCAGGCCGTCGAGCACTATTCTTCGTACCTCGGCGGTGGAGCAAGACTCCAGCTTATTTCCTCCAACCACGAGCAGCTCCGAAATTTTTTCCAGGATAAAGTAAGCTTTGACATCTATGTTCCAGAGATGCAGAACTGTGAGCTCATCGGGGGAGTGCTCTGTGAACACGATGGGGCAAAATTTCTTCATTTCGTCTACAAGAAGAACGAAAAGGTTCTCTACTTCTCCATGGCATGCTCGAAGGAATTAAAGGCGAAGAGCAAAATTGGTCTCTCGGCGAAGGCGCAGAGCGACCTGAAAGAAAACGGGTGGTTTTTTGACACGTCGCGCCGCGACTGTAATGTTGCAGTGTGGAAAGAAAAAGATGAGATCTGCTCAGTGGTGGCAGATATGGGGAAGGAAGAGCTCCTCGCTCTTCTGAAGGAATAATAGTACAGCGCTCGCGTTTTGACCTTTTCACTAACTCGAGCTCTCTCCCATCGGATGGGGAGCGAGCTCGTTTTTTTAGACTCCGGACAAAAGCCGCTCTGCAAGAAACCGAGGAAGTTCGCTCGCCAGAATTCTGTCAGCCGCTGACTGGACGTTATACTCTGAACGGACCATTTCATACGTCCACGTGTTAGTATCAAAGATACCAAAGCTCAGTTTCCAGTTCCCGTCGCGTGGCTGGCCAACACTTCCAACATTGATGATGTAGCGGCTCCCCCTCTGAATTTTCTGCGTCTTCATGTCCTCGGGAAAAATTCCGGGGATATGTGTGTGCCCGATGAAGCAAACCCCTGTCTGAAAAAACTCAAAATTGCTCTTTGCCTCGAAGGCGGAAAAGATATAATGCCACTGCTCGGGCTCCTTCGGCGATGCATGGACGAACATCAGTTCGTCGAGAGTGCATTGGAACGGTAAGGCCTGAAGGTATTCGAGGTTCCCTTGAGTAAGGGTTTGATTCGTCCAGAAAGCGGCAGTGCGCGCGTGCCGATTGAAGTGTTCTGTCTGGGAAAGATCAAACGCAGCTTGATCGTGATTGCCTAATAGTACGTGGCGGGCACGCCTCCGTGTCAACTCCACACATTCGTTTGGACTTGCTCCATATCCCACGAGATCTCCGAGACAAATAATCTCATCAATATTCTTCTTCTCAATGATCTCGATAGCCTTTTCGAGAGCCTCGAGATTGGAATGAATATCAGAAATAATTGCGACGCGCATAGAGAGATGTTAGAGAGAATCGGCAGTAAATTTAGGAAATAATCACGATAACAAGCAAGTCCTTTCCCTATCCTCTCGATTCCTTGACAAACAAAGCAAATCTTGGTATATTGTTTTTGAATTTTTTCTCTCTTCTAAATCACGATCAGTCTTCTTCCGACCTCTGCGCGAGGAATTCTTCTCATGAGTACCGAGCAACAAGAGATCAAAGTCTCTGAAGCCCAAACGCCAACGTCCGATGGTATCCCCGGGCGACTGCCCGTCCTTCCACTTCGCGACGTTGTCGTTTTTCCGTACATGATTTTCCCCGTTCTGGTCGGACGAGAGTCTTCGCTCCGCGCGGCAAACGAAGCGTTGAGCCAGCATAAGTTTATCTTCCTTGCAGCGCAGAAGGACTCAACCGTCGACGAGCCAACAGGCGAGGAGCTCTACAGAGAGGGGACAGTGGCGAAGATCGTCCAAATCCTGAAGCTCCCCAATGGTCTCCTGAAAGTTCTCGTTGACGGCGTTGCTCAAGCAACCGTGAAACGATTTGTTCCGAATGACAAATTTCTCGAAGCAGAAGTCGCACTAGCATCTCAAGAATCAAAGCCAGATACGGAGCTTGATGCGCTCCTCCGTCATGTCTCGAGTCTGTTTGCGGAATACGTTCATCTTAATCGGAGCATCCCCGCCGAAGTCCTCGCCGCTTACGAGAACATCAAAGACCCCCATCGAAAACTCTTCTACGTTGCCGCCAACATCACTCTCGGTGTGAGCGTGAAGCAACGGATTTTGCAATTGAAGGATCTCCGCGGGCAGCTCTTTGAGCTCACCAAGATTCTTGGCTCGGAGCTTGCTCTGCTGAAGATCGAAAAAGAGATTGACACAAAAGTTCACGATCACATCCAGAAATCCCAGCGGAAGTTTTTCCTCCAGGAGCAGATCCACATCCTCCAGGATGAACTCGGTGAAGAAGAATCATCGCCGGAGCTCATCAAGTTGAAGCAGGACATCGAGAAGGCAAAAATGCCGAAAGAAGTGAGAGAGAAGGCGCTGGAGGAATTCGGGAAGTTAAAGAAAACACCCCCGCTGTCGCCAGAGTCCACGGTCATTCGGAACTACCTCGATTGGTTCATCGCTGTCCCGTGGTACAAGAAGACGAAGGACAACTTAGATATCGAGCACGTGAGGAAAATACTGGACGAAGACCACTTCGGACTCGAAAAACCGAAGCAGAGAATCCTCGAGCACATCGCGGTTCTCAATCTCGTCCATGAGATGAAAGGGCAGATCCTCTGCTTTGTCGGGCCGCCCGGTGTAGGAAAAACTTCGCTTGCAAAATCCATTGCCCGTGCGCTCGGGAGAAAATTTGTCCGAATGTCGCTTGGGGGAGTGCGGGATGAGGCGGAGATACGTGGGCACCGACGCACCTACATCGGCTCGATGCCCGGAAAAATTATTCAGTCAATGAAGCGGGCCGGTGTCCTGAATCCCGTCCTCCTCATGGACGAAGTCGATAAGATGAGCATGGATTTTCGAGGTGACCCATCTGCGGCTCTCCTCGAGGTTCTCGACCCCGAACAGAATGTCGCATTCAACGACCATTATCTTGATGTGGACTACGATCTCTCGAGCGTCATGTTCATCACGACAGCGAATGTGCGTTATAATATTCCCATTCCTCTCCAGGATCGAATGGAGATCATTGAGCTCCCCGGCTATCTTGAGTACGAGAAATTGGAGATCGCCAAGCGGCATATCATCCCCAAGCAGTTGAAGGAACACGGGCTTGCCCCCGACGAGATACGGATTTCGGAGGCCGCGATTGCGGAGATCATAGAGAAGTACACGCGAGAAGCCGGTGTGAGAAACCTTGAACGGGAGATCGCATCGGTATGTCGGAAAGTTGCAAAGGCGATTGTCATATCGAAGCAGACCAACGGAAAGAAAGGGAAGGCGGTTCGCTTCGAGGTCGATCCGCAGAAGATTGAGGAATATCTTGGCGTCCCGCGATATCGAAACCGGCAGGCGGAACGGAAAGGACGAGTTGGTTCGGTGCTCGGTCTGGCGTGGACAAGCGTTGGCGGAGATGTTCTCAACGTTGACGCGACGATCATGAATGGCCAGGAGAAGCTTACGCTCACCGGCCTCCTTGGCGATCAGATGAAAGAATCCGGACAGGCAGCGTTGAGTTACATCCGATCGAATGCAGAGGCGTTCGACATCAATCCGAACTTCTACAAAGGGAAGGAAATTCACATCCACTTACCCGAGGGAGCGATTCCAAAGGATGGACCCTCAGCGGGGATCACGATGGCGATGGCAATCCTCTCTGCAGCGAGTAACCGACCTGCTCGCGGCGATGTCGCGATGACAGGAGAGATCACGTTGCGCGGAAACGTCCTTGGAATCGGTGGACTGAACGAGAAGCTCCTCGCAGCCCAGCGGAGTGGCATCGAGACGGTGCTGATTCCAAAAGAGAACGAAAAAGATTTGAAAGAGATCCCCGAGAAAGTAAAAGAAGGTTTGAAGATTGTTTGTATCGAAAAGGTTGAGGATGCAGTGAAGTGGGTGTTCGATGGACGGAAGAGGTGATCGATATGGCTTATCTCGTCACAGCCCGCAAATGGCGGCCACTGGTTTTTGAGGACGTGGTTGGACAATCCCACGTCACCGCAACACTTCGAAACGCCATTGGCTCCAATCGTCTTGCCCATGCATACCTTTTCAGCGGTCCACGAGGCATCGGAAAAACAACGATGGCCAGACTCCTCGCGAAGGCCATTAACTGTCGGAATCCAAGAAACTTCAACCCCTGCAATGAATGCGATATTTGCGAGGAGGTCACGAACAGCAGAAGCATCGATGTGTTCGAGATTGACGGGGCTTCGAACCGCGGCATCGAGGAAATCCGGAGTCTCCGCGAGACAGTTCGCTATGGGCCCACAAAGTGCAAGTACAAGGTCTACATCATCGACGAAGTCCACATGCTGACGAAGGAGGCCTTCAACGCACTCCTGAAAACGCTCGAGGAGCCCCCGACGCACATCCTCTTTATCTTCGCAACGACAGAAGTCCAGAAGGTTCCTCTGACGATTCTCTCGCGGTGCCATCGTTTCGATTTCCGGCGGATCGCCGTCGATGAAACCATCAACCGCTTGAAGTACATTGCCGAGCAAGAGAAAATCTCGATTGACGATGACTCTCTTCTTCTCATTGCAAAGAAAGGGGACGGCTCACTGAGAGACGCCCAGAGTGTTTTCGACCAGGCTGTCTCCTTCTGCGGAGAAAGCATCACGTCGAACCAGCTCGTCACCGCTCTGAACCTTGTGGATCAGGAGATTTTTTTTGCCGTCACCGATCTTATCAAAGCGAAGAATACAAAGGGCGGCCTCGAGCTTGTGGAAAAGATCGTCAGGCGAGGCTATGACATCCGCGAATTCCTCAGCGGCTTAGCGGAGCACCTCAGGAACCTTCTCATTGTCCGAAGCACTGGCTCCACAGTTCTCGTCGAGGCATCTGAAGCATTCAAGAAGCGATATCAGGCGGACGCTTCTCATTTTTCTGAAAGCGACTTTCTCCGCTTGATGAGGATCGTGTCTGACACGGAGAACGCAGTCAAATGGAGCACCCAGCCGCGTGTAAGACTGGAGACCGGACTTCTCCAGATGATCAAGCTCGACAGCACAGTGGAGATTCAGGAATTACTAAACCAGATCGAGGAGTTGAAGAACAAAATCAACGGAAATCCATCGCCTTCGGACCCTTCAAATGTCGGCGTAAATAAGAACAGCAGTGTAGATCTCTTCTCGACTTCACGAAAGCCTCGCCAAAATCAGGATCGGAAAGAGTTCTCCACACCAGCAGCGCCGAGAGACTCCAAGGAAACTCTATCCACAACGTCCATTCAAATTACCTTAGCGAAGCCGGTTAGAGAACCAGTCGCTCCCTACACGGTGAAAGGAACAGAACTCACCGGAGAGCCAGGGAAGCGATCTGTTCAAACAATTTCTCTCGATGAGATTCAGAGCCGATGGAAGGAATTCGTC
>JAHEZR010000120.1 GCA_023251005.1 Ignavibacteriota bacterium
TGGCCTCGTAGAGGTTTTTCGCCTTCGATTCTAACTTGTCTAATTCAAGCGGTCGTACTGTCATAGAGCGTAAAGCCTCCTTCTTACATTATGGGTGAGAGTTAAATCATGTTCAGAATAATTGGGATAAACAAAGGCCTGCCCACATCACCAATCTTCGATTGCCTTTTTCACAATTTCATCAACTTCATTTACCGCCGCCAGGAGATCATCGTTGACAACCGCACAATCAAAACTCTTTCCCTTTTCCAACTCCATCGGCACGCGCTCGAGACGCTTCGCCACGGTTGCTTCGTCTTCTGTATTTCTACTGAGCAGTCGCTCTTTGAGCACCTCGAGACTTGGAGGCTTGATAAAAATCAGCGCGGCATCATCTGGATATTTTTGCTTCAGGGTGCGTGCCCCGTTTACATCGATGTCGAAAAGAAGCGGTCTGTTCTCTGTGAGTGCTTTGTCAATGACAGATTTCAGACTCCCATAATAGTCGCCGTAGATTATCTCATACTCGGCAAGTTCCCCGCGGGTGATTCTCTCTTCAAATTGCTTTTTCGTGAGAAAAAAATAATCTTTGCCGTCTATTTCGTTGTCTCGCTTCTTCCGTGTCGTCGCAGAGACAGAAAACTCGATGTTTTTGTGGCGCTTGAGGATCTCCTGCGCAATGGTTGTTTTTCCGCAGCCACTCGGTGCTGAGATGACAATCAGTTTCCCTCTACAAGGTCGTAGACCGCTGGGCATGATGACTGCTGATAATGCTCATTGTGCTAATTGGCATCACTCGAATCCGTCGGCACGGCAAGTCTACTCGATATTCTGGATCTGCTCGCGTATTTTCTCCAATTCCTCCTTGACTTCAACGACAAGATGTGCAATCGTTGCATCGGCGGCTTTCGAGCCAATTGTGTTCGCTTCTCGATTCATCTCCTGGACAAGGAAGTTCAATTTTCTACCGGCGGACTCTTCGTTGTTCAGTGCTTCGAGAAAAAACTTCTCGTGGCTACGAAATCGAACGCATTCCTCCGTCACATCGAGTTTGTCGGCAAGAAGGATGATTTCCAGCTCCAATCGATTCTCATCCACCGCTCCGTTTGTGAGCATCTGTTGCACACGTTCTCTCAATCGAGTCCGCTGTTCAGGAATTCGTTCTTTCGATAGCCTCTCGATTCTATCAATCTTTTCAGAGAAGGATTGAATCCGTCGCTCGAAATCCTTCCTCAACTCATTTCCTTCCTTTTGCCGCATCTGTTGCAGCGCACCAAGTGCTTCGCTTAACGCCGTCTCTGCCACCACCCACTCCTTCTCATCGGTCGCTTCAAGCTCACCCACCTCCATGACTTCGGAAAACTTTAGCAGATGATCGAGCGTGACTTTCTCTCTGATCCCTGCTGCTTTGCGCAACTCATTGAGGAGTCGCACGTAGGATTTCGCCGCGCCTCTGTTGACTTTGAGAGGAATCTCTCCCAGAGATTCTCGTTCCACGGAGATGAGTACGTTGATCTTGCCGCGGCTGATTCTTGCGCGGATGATTTCTTTGACATCGTTCTCTCGCAACTGGAGGCTTCTCGGCAGGCGCGCGTTCACCTCGAGGTACCGACTATTTACGCTGCGAACCTCAGCATTCGCAGTAATGCCTCTGTCACTGGCCTCACCGTGGCCGTACCCTGTCATGCTGGAAATCATCGCGGACTCACGTTTCTGTGTTATTCTGCATTAAAACTACAAAAATTTCGGCGGGGAGTCAACACATAGTTTTCCTCAACTTTCGAGCAGGAATCTCCACAAGTTATTCACAACTGAGCTTTGCTCTTGCGTTTACTTTTCAGTCTGTTTTATCTATATTGTGAACAACCCCCGTCACCACTGGATGTTAAGTCATTATTTTACACTCCGATCCCTCGCACACACCTTCAACGAACGTCTCCGAAGCACAACTATCCAGCAAATTTTTACACAACAGCGCAACGAGCTTCTAATCTCCTGTTCCTCCGATACCGAATCGTGGGCGCTTAGCGTGTCGTGTGATCCCAAGCTTAATTACATTTTCCTTCGTGATTCCGTTGCCCGGGCAAAAAGAAATTCTGTCGACCTTTTCACTGAAGCGGTCCCGAGCACCATTGTCGACATCTCCGTTCATCCTCATGACAGAATTCTTCAGATTGAATTGGAGAACGGATCAACGCTTTGTTTTCTTCCATTCGGACCAACGGCAAATGTCTTTCTCATCAACCGTGACAAGATGATTATCGACGCATTCAAGCGCACAAAGGAACTCGTTGGCAAGCCATTCGTGGTAAAGAACGGCGCGCCAGCCCACAATGCGCTCGAGAGTCTTGATGATTTCCAAGAAGCCCTAACGGGGAATGATACAAAGAACATCTTCGCCGCTCTGAAGGCCGCGATGCCGAGCCTCGGTTCAACCCTCACACGCGAGATCCTCCACCGATCACACACCGGCGAGAAAGCACTGGTCGAGAACTTATCACCCGAAGATATGGAAGACGTACAAAAACAACTTCGTGAGATTCTTAAAGAGGTTGAGTCCCCTCGTCCAACCCTCTACTACCGGGAAGAGATCCCTCGGCTTTTTTCTCTTATTCCATTACAACACCTCGGTGGATCGAGAGCAAAGCCCTTCGCCAGCGTCAACGATGCGGTCCGCACGTTCGTCGTTCAGACGTTTCGGACGCAAGCTGTTGATGCAGAGAAAAACATTCTTCTCTCAAAAATCAAGAACGCGATTGAACGCACCGAGCGCTCCCTCCATGCAATGAACGAAGAGCTTGAACAATCCTCACGCGCGGACGAGTACGAACGCATCGCGAAGATACTCATGGCAAACCTCCAGCATCTCACGAAGGGAACGAAGGTCGTCGATCTGCCTGACATTTTTTCGGGGGAGAGGCTGACACGGATTGTTCTCGATCCGAAATTGAAACCAGCACAAAACGCCGAACGCTATTTCGAGAAAGCAAAAAAGGCTCGTCGGGCCCGGGAGGAGGTTGAGCGAAGAGCAGAAACGGTAAAAAGGGAGCTCGCACTTCTCGAGAAACTCCAGCTTCACCTCGATTCCTGTTTGACGAAGGAGCAACTGAAAGAGTACCAGGAGGAGTATAGGAAAGAACTCGTCGACTTGAAGCTGATGAAGCCAAGCCCCAGCGAGAGAGAAACCCCCTTCAGAGTTTTTGCCGTAGCTGGTGGATTTCAGGTCTGGGCTGGGAAGAATTCCGAGAACAACGACCTTCTCACGCTGAAGTACGCGAAGTCGAACGACCTTTGGTTCCATGCACGAGGCGGGAGCGGTTCGCATGTCGTCCTCAAAGTCGGGACTGCAAATGGAAACCCTTCGAAGCGAGCCATCGAGGAAGCTGCAAGCATCGCGGCCCACTTCAGCAAGATGAGAAATGCGAAGATGGTGCCTGTTGCATATTGCGAGCGCAAGTACGTCCGAAAACCCAAGGGGTCACCAGCAGGTACTGTATCCCTGCAACACGAAAAAATTCTGTTTGTGGAACCGGGATTGCCAGCAGCAAAGTAACGCCTCGCCGGCTCAACTCATCCACCTCGAACGAATGGCCGTCTTGTCCTGTCTCATCCTTCACCAGCGGAGGACCAATTCATGAAACGCAGATCATTGGTTGGTACGCCTTTAGCTATCTTCATAATTCTCTCTCTGATAAATCTTTCTGCGTCCGCGCTGAGACTACAACAACAGGACACTTCAATAGCCAAAAGCGACACCGCGGAAGGACTTCCACTGAAGCCCACCCGCACGATTGAGTTTGAAACGACCGAAGGGACGTGGATGTCTCTCGATGTTTCACCTGATGGGAAGCAACTTGTCTTCGACCTCCTTGGCGACATTTACCTCCTCCCCACCGAAGGAGGTGAGGCGAAGCCAATTGCCGCAGGGATGGCGTGGGATTGCCAGCCACGATTTTCTCCCGATGGAAAGAAACTAGCTTTCACCAGCGATAGAAGCGGTAACGAAAACATCTGGATCATGGAGACTAATGGAAGCAATCCGCGCGCGGTCACAAAAGAGACAAAGTACAACTTCGGCTCACCAATCTGGTCGCCAGATGGTAACTACATCGTCGCTCGCCGCTATGGTGAATATCCGGGTCCAAATGATTATCTGAGGAAGGTTGATCTCTGGCTTATTCATAAAGATGGCGGGAGTGGGGTGCAAATTGCAAAAGACGACAGGACAACCATCGCCAGTGCTGTCAGCTTTACTCCAGATGGACGATACGTTTATTTCTCTTCGCATGCAGGATCGTTTCAATACAATGTCGATATTGGAAGATTCCAGATCAGCAGGCTTGATCGCGAGACAGGAGATCTCGAAACAATTACGTCGGAGTATGGCGGCGGACTTAAGCCTGTCCTCTCACCTGACGGACGCTTCGTGGTTTATGCAACACGCTACGATGCAAAGACGGGTTTACGCATTCGGAACCTCCAGACACGTGAAGAG